>NZ_JCAFST010000006.1:0-276651 GCF_059369535.1 Stenotrophomonas sp. YJH_SMC_122
ACATTCTCGCCAGAAAGCTGGCCAGGATCGCTTGGGGCGTCTTCAAGAGCGGCCGGGACTTTGACCCGGCCATGCTGAAAGTGGGTCAAACCTGCTTCCAGCAGGCTTGACCACGAACATAGGATCTCGGCTCTACAGAATTCGTGCGATCAATCGCGCGCGACCAAACCCTCGGCGCGACTGTAGACACGCAGGCGGTGACCATCAGGGTCGGCACCGACGAAGGTGTGGCCGAATTCCAGTGTCACCGGTTCCAGCAGAATCCGCACGCCGAGCCCGCGCCACGCATCGTGCATCTGCTGCACGGTCTCCGGGTTGGCGACCACCATCGCCAGTTCGGCGGCACCGGCCTGCGCGGACACCGGCGGCTGCACGTCGTCGCGTTGCCACAAGCACAATGCGGCGCCATCGCCGAGCAGGAACAGGGCGAAACCGGGCGACTGCTCGACCGGTGGCTTGCCGAGAATGCCGCTGTAGAACGTGGCGCTGGTGGCGACGTCGCGCACGTACTGCAGCAGGGTGCTGGGTATGAACATGGGGAACCTCCGTTGTTGGGAGCGTTCATGGTGGAACACGCCTGCTGACATATTCTGTCAGTAGATCAAGCGGATGAAATCGATCGGGTAGAGTCGATCGTCGTTCGAACATCTCGCGTATTTCGGGCACTTCCGCCATCGGATGGAAAAACAGGCGACCCGCTGTGATCTCGCGATATATCGCAAAGCCAAGTCATGATGGGAGCTGTCGTCGGCGATGAACCTTCGCTCGGACCAATCAAAGGGAGACACAGTTACCAGTTGCAACAGACAGAAGTGATTTAGAGTCAAATACAGATGGAACGCCACTTCACGTAATACACATGAAAAGGAAAGTTCATGACCACAATACGCAGTTATCTCCCGTTGTTGGCAGCCATCCTCACCGCCTCTCCCGCCCTTGCGGACGACGCCCCCAAGGATGTAGCAATACAGCACTACGCGGAAACCATGCACATAGGCACGTTCGAAGCCGCGCAACGAATGGATGCGGAACGGGCCGCAGGTAAACTCAGCGCACGGCTTCAGAGGGAGAAGCCGGAGACGTTCGCCGGCCTTTACATCGAGCACTCCCCTGAATTCAGGATCGTGGTGAGGTTCACCGGCGATGCCTCACGCCAACTTTCTGCTTACACCAAGGACCGCCTCTACGTCGCAGAAACCGCGCCACGTTCTCTCGAGCTTCTCCGCGCCACCCAAGAGGAGGTGTCCGATCAGCTCGTCAAGGCCGGCATTGAGTTTGCAGCCACGGTAAACACGAAGAGCTCTATCGTAGAGGTATATGTACGTGATCCCGATGCCGTACGCGCCAGACTGTCCAAACTTCTCTCTGTCGCCGACTTCATCCACATAAAAGAGACCACAGGTTTCATAGAGCCAACAAACACCGTAGCGGGCGGGCGGCGACTGGAAGGCTACCAGCAGCAGCTCTGCACAGCCGGCTTCAACGTGGTCGAAACTGCAACTCGCGAACTAGGCTTGGCCACTGCCGGTCACTGTGACAATGACAATTATCAGCGCAATCCAACCGCTCGCATTCTGTTCAAGAGTGAACGCAACAAAGGATCTTACGACGTTCAGTGGGGTGCACAGCAGCGTGGCGGCGTCATCTTCTCCCAGTCGAACGAAATCATTGTCGATGGGGAAAAACTGACGATAACCGATGAGGCATCACTTGCCGACATGACACCAGGCACAACGGTCTGCAAGTTCGGCGTAACGACCGGTCGCACATGCGGATCCATCAAAGACGCAGAGTTCGCAGCCAACTGGAATGGGGAAGCCGGCACCTACGTCCAAGTCGTCAGCCTTGATGGAACCGTGATGAACAAAGGCGGCGATAGTGGTGGCCCCGTCTATGCCGGCAACTCGGCCTACGGCCTTGTTCATGGCAGGGGAAACGACGGCTCTCCTTGGGCGAATGACCTTTTCTTCATGCCCATAGAGAGGATGTCCACCCTGGGCGTGGCTACCTTGACGAAGCCATTTCAGCTGGACAGCGTTCCGAACGTGTCTGGAACAGGCGCCAGTGTTACTGCCACGATGAACTTCAGTGGGTATCCGAGGTTTCCGGTATATATCAACCTCGAGATCTTGACTTGTCCTGCCGGATGGATCTGCAGCGGTGGCCGCGCCAAAGTCGACAGGAACATCCCATCCCCCATCACCTTCACTTGGGGTTGTACACCAAGTAAACCTGGTGAACCTCAAGTTTCGAGAGTCAGGACATTCTTGGAAGATGCGTCGGGCCTCGTAACCCAGGCCATAGAGTCGACGATTACCTGTACCACCCCGGCCTCCCCCGGCACATAGCCCACCAGCTGTGTAAGCCCACCGCGTTGACGCACAGCGCCATTCCTCGATGTGGTTACGAGCGGTCCAACCAGTCCGGCGCGATGCCCTGCGCCTTCTGCCAGCGCCGCAGCAGCGTGGCGCGCGGCACGAGGTAGCGATCCTCCAGCACGCGCACCTGGCGGATGCGGTCCAGGCGGAAATGGCGGAAGTCCTCGCGGCCTTCGCACCACGCCGCCAGCATCGGCACTTCATCGAAGTAGCCCAGCGCGAACGGCCAGACAATGCGCTCGGTACGTTGGCCCTGCGCATCCTGGTAGGCGAACTGCAGGCGTTGTTGCGCGCTCACCGCTTCGCGCACAGCCTGCAGGCGTGCAGCAGGTACCTTGGCCGCAGCGCGCGAAGGGCCAACGCGCAGGCCGCTATCACGCAAGGCTTCCCGGCGTGCTGCGGGCAGCACATGCGCGATACGCGCCAAAGCATCACGCGCGGCCTCAGCCAGCGCCGGCTCGGTGCGGGCCGCAACCCAGCGCAGGCCAAGCACCAGTGCATCGATCTCGGCGGGCGGCAGGGTCATCGGCGGCAGGGTATCGCTCGGCGCCAGCTGGTAGCCGACGCCGGCCTCACCACGCAGGTCGGCGCCCTGCTCGCGCAGGGTCTCGATATCGCGATACAGCGTGCGCAGGCTGATGCCCAGCGCTTCGGCCAGCACCTGCCCGGCCACCGGCCGCCGATGGCGGCGCAGCAGCTGTTGAAGCTGGGTCAGACGCAGCGCACGCGACATCAGCCGACCAGCGCGCGCGATGCCACCACGTGCTCGCCCGGCTGCGGGGCCAGCGCAGCCTCGACCAGCGCCCTGGCAATTTCGCTGGCCGGGTTGATCCGCCATGCCCGTGGCAACACCGGCCCCAGTGCACCCAGCACCGTCAGTGCCAGGCGTTCGCCGCGGCGAACCTCGTTGCGCTCGCCACCGATCAGTCCTGGGCGGACCAGGGTCAACGAATTGAAGCCCAGCGCACGCAGATCACGCTCCAGCTCGCCCTTCACCCGGCTGTAGAAGATCGACGACTGTGGGTTGGCGCCGGCTGCGGAATTCAGCACATAGGTCTGCGCCCCCTGTGCTTTTGCCAGGCGTGCGAACGCCAGCGGGTAGTCATGATCGATGCGATGGAAGGCCTCGCGGCTGCCGGCCTGGGCCATGGTGCTGCCCAGCGCGCAGATGATCGCGTCCACGCGCGCCCATTCGGGCGAAGTAGGCAACGCGTCGAAGGCCAGCGCCGGGTTCTCCAGCTTCCCGTGAGTCAACGCCAGCGGGCGGCGGGTCGGGGCAACCACGGCGCCACAGCGCGGGTCGTCCAGCAGCCTGCGCAGGGTCAGCCCACCGACCAGGCCGGTCGCCCCCAGCAACATCACGCGCATCACCACCTCCAGTGCGGCATCCTGTCGCCCATCCTAGCCGTTCAAGCCCTCGGCGGCCGCGCCGATATGCTGGAACCAGTCCCTGCCAGCCCCAGGATTCGCTCCATGACGGACCAGCCCGACCACCGCCCTGCCCCCGGTACCGCCCTTGGGCCGCCGGCACGCGTGCGCGCGGTGGTGGACGATGGGCGGGGTGACCGCGTGGTGCTGCAGGGCGGCGGTGGCGCGGCGCTGCAGCAGCTGTTCGCAGGCGCCGACGCGCCGGAACCGCTGCTGGCGGCGTTCGCCAACGGCATGGCCACCCTGCCCGGCGAACTGGGCGACATGGGCGACCGCCTGCAGTCCGCACAGGCCAGCGCCGATTGGCCGCGCTATGGGCGCGCGATGCGGCAGCTGATCGACAAGTACATCCGCACCATCGAGCAGCATTCGCCGGATGGGCAGCCGGAAAGCCTGCGCCTGTCCGAGCAGCTGCGGCTGCTGCTGGGCGGTGCGGTGGTCGCCCTGCTGCAGCATGACCCGGACCTGCGCGAGCAAGCGCAGGCGCTGGCCCTGCGCCTGCGCCAATGGCAGCCGGGCACGGCCCTGGAACCGATCGAACAGGGCGTGCGCGAACTTGGCCACCAGGTCGGCGTACGTGCCGAAAGCTGGCAGGAGCAGCAGGCGCTGCTGCTGGAGCTGTTCGCGCTGCTGCTGGAGAACGTCAGCGAGCTGCTGGATGACCGCAGCTGGCTGCAGGGCCAGATCGCGGCGGTGCGCCAGTTGCTGGACGGTCCGTTGGAAGCGGAAGCGGTCGAGCGCACCCGGGCCGAACTGCGCGAAGTGATCTACAAGCAGGGCCTGCTGCGCCAGGGCATCGACGATTCGAAGGCGGCGATGCGTGGGCTGATGGGCGAGTTCATCGAGCGCATGGACGGCATGGCCACCAGCACCGGCGAGTATCACGACCGCATTGGCAGCTACGCATTGCAGCTGCGCGAGGCGCGCAGCATCGCCGACCTCAACCAGCTGCTGCAGGACGTGATGCGCGATACCGGCAAAGTGCAGCAGCAGGCCGCACAGGCCCGCGATCACCTGGCAAATGCGCGGCAGGAAGTGGAGCGCGCAGAGCAGCGCATTGCCGAGCTGGAGCAGGAACTGCGCGCCGCCGGTGACCTGGCCCGCATCGATCCACTGACCCAGGCGCTGAACCGCCGTGGCCTGGACGAACTGCTGGAGCGCGAGCTGGCCCGTGCCGCACGCAACAACTCACCGCTGGGCGTGGCCGTGATCGACCTGGATGATTTCCACCTGACCAACGACACGCACGGGCATGCCGGCGGCGATGCGCTGCTGCAGCACCTGGTGTCCGTGTGCAAGCTGCTGCTGCGCGCGACCGACGGCATCGCACGGCTGGGCGGCGACGAGTTCGTGCTGGTGCTGCCGGAAGCCCAGGGCGCCGACAGCATGGCCACGGTGCAGCGCCTGCAGCGCTCGCTGGCCCATCGCATGCTGACCGTGCAGGACCAGCGCGTGCCGGTGCATTTCAGCGCCGGGCTGGCGCAGTGGCAGCCCGGTGACGATACCGAAGCCCTGCTGCGGCGCGCCGATGACGCGCTGTATGCCGCCAAGCGGCAGGGCAAGAATCGCGTGCAGGCGGGCTGATGATCCAGCGTGCAGACGCTGTAGCGCCCGAGCCCAGGCTCGGGCGGCGGCGCGCAGCGCCGTAGAGCAGCCGAGCGTGGGCTCGGCTCTACAGATCACTTCCCGCGCAGTTTCTGGAACCCGGTCACCGCTGCCAGCACGATGGCGCCGGCGATGATGCCGACCACCATGTTGCCTACCGCGCTCACCAGCCAGCCCCATTGCCCTTCGCCGCCCAGCGCCTGCACCGCGTGGTGCAGCGCCGGCACGTTGTGCACCAGGATGCCGCCGCCGACCAGGAACATGGCAATGGTGCCGGCCACCGACAGGAACTTCATCAGCCACGGTGCCGAGGCCACCAGCCCACGACCGAAGGCGGCAATGGCACCGCCCTTGCGCGACAGGTACAGCCCGACGTCATCGAGCTTGACGATGCCCGCTACCAGCCCATAGACGAACACGGTCATCGCCAGCGCGACCACGCTCAGCGTGAGGATCTGGTTGGTGAACGGCGCAGTGGCGACCACGCCCAGGGTGAGCACGATGATCTCGGCCGAAAGGATGAAGTCGGTGCGGATCGCGCCTTTTACCTTGTCCTTCTCCCACGCCACCATGTCCACCTGGGTATCGGCCAGTGCCTTGCGGCGTTCGGCCTGGCGCTCGGCATCGTCGTCGGAGGAATGAAGGAAGCGATGCGCCAGCTTCTCCACGCCTTCAAAACAGAGGAAGGCACCACCGATCATCATCAGCGGCACGATCAGCGGCACGTTCCAGCCGCGGCTGTGCAGCCAGGCCTCCAGCGCGCTGATCGCCAGTGCTGCCGGTACCAGGATCACCTTGTTGACCAGCGAGCCCTTGGCCACCGCCCACACCACCGGCAGTTCACGGTTGGCGTTGACTCCGGTCACCTGCTGCGCGTTCAGCGCCAGGTCGTCGCCCAGCACACCGGCGGTCTTCTTCGCTGCGACCTTGGTCAGGACCGAGACATCGTCGAGGAGGGAGGCGATATCGTCGAGCAGGGCGAACAGGCTGGCACCGGCCATGGGGCATCCAGGTAAGGGAATGGGCGGATTCTGACCGATCCGGTGTGGACTGCGGAAGACGTCGGGTTCACTGCGTGACCACCGCCCCCCGGCGACACTGCCGAATCCGGACATTGCCGGCCAGCGGCCGGCGCTACCTGTCTTCGTCGCATGGGAGTTCCGCTTGAGCAATCCGCCCACCGCCAATGGCAATCCCCCGCTGGTCAAAGGCATGAACCGGCGCAGCCAGATCCTGCGCCTGCTGATGCGCTACCGCCATTCGGGGGTGTTCTCGGGCATGAACCTGGACGCCGCCAGCAACCAGGCCGACGTGCCCGCCGATGGCAATCCGGAGCAATTCGTCAGTGACCTGGAGGCCCTGGGGCCAACCTTCGTCAAGCTGGGCCAGATGCTGTCCACACGACCGGACATGGTACCGGTGGAGTTCGCCACCGCCCTGGAACGCATGCAGGAAAAGGTGGCGCCGATCCCGGTCGAGCGCATCCACGCCATCATCGAGCAGGAGCTGGGCGTGGGGGTGAACAAGCTGTTTGCCGCGTTCGATCCCGAGCCGCTGGGCTGCGCATCGATCGCGCAGGTGCATCGGGCGGTGCTGCATGACGGACGCCAGGTGGCGGTGAAAGTGCAGAAGCCTGAAGTGGCCGCGCAGCTGCGCTCGGACCTGGAAGCGCTGCGCAGCTTTGCGCTGGCCGCCGATCACCTGACCCAGGTGGGCCGCCGCGTGCGCCTGCGCGACTGGCTCAACGAGTTCGCAAAGACCCTGATGCAGGAGCTGGACTACCACACCGAGGCCGAGAACCTGGCCCGCTTCGGACGGCATCTGCGGCCGTTCCGCCGCCTGTGGGTACCGCAGCCGATCTGGGACTACAGCAGCCAGCGCGTGCTGACCATGGAGCTCGCCACCGGCGTGCGCGTGGATGCGATCTCTGGCGTGCGCCGCACCGAGCAGGACATGGATCCGCTGGCAGCGGCGCTGATCCGCGGCTACCTGGACCAGATCTTCGTGCATGGCGAGATCCATGCCGACCCGCATCCGGGCAACCTGCGGGTGATGCCCGATGGCCGGCTGGCGATCTTCGACCTGGGCATGGTCGCGCACATGCCGCCGCGCCTGCGCGAGCGGCTGCTGAAGATCCTGTTCGCCGCCGTCGATGGCCGCGGCGAAGAAGTGGCCGACGATCTGATCAGCATCAGCACGCGGCTGGAGGCCTTCGACGAAGAGCGCTACCTGCGCGAGACCGGCCAGCTGATCGCGCGCTACGCCGCCAGTGGCAGCTTCTCCGAAGGCCGCGTGGTGCTGGACATGGTGCGCATCGCCACCGCCTGCGGCCTGCGCACGCCGCCGGAACTGAGCCTGCTGGGCAAGGCCCTGCTCAATCTGGAAACCGTGTGCCGGCTGCTGGCACCGGAGCTGGACACGCGCCGCATCGTCGAGCGCCAGCTGCAGCACGTGATGCGCGCGCGCCTGAAGAAATCCCTGTCGGCGGCCAATATCGCCAGCGAGGCGATGGAGCTGCAGCAGCTGCTGCGCGATGGGCCGCGCAAGCTGTCGGACATCATGGCACTGCTGGCCGAGAACCGCCTGCAGATGAAGGTGACCGGGCTGGAAGAATCGCGGTTGATGGAGAACCTGCAGAAGATCGCCAACCGCGTGGCGGCCGGCATCATCAGCGCCGCGTTGATCATGGCTGCCGCAATGATGATGAAGATCGACACCGGCTGGCACCTGTTCGGCTATCCCCTCATCGCACTGTTACTGCTGTTGATCGGCGTAGTGCTGGGACTGGGCATCGTCACCAGTGCATTGCTGTTCGATCGTCGCGCGCGGGCACGCGAGGAACGCGGGCACCGCTGATGCATCGGCGAAAAGCCGCGTATTCATGCGATTTTTAATGCAATCCAACGAAGTCTTTCACGCTCGTTTTACCTTCGTGGCGTGATTGCGCGCGCGTCATTCCAACAAACATTTCAGTCAGGTTCGTGCATGCACTATCGGGTCATCGGCCTGTCATGTGGATGTGCTTGCAGCAGCGCCGGTCGGATGGACACGCATCGGTACGACGTCCATCACCACCACCCCGTCACTGCCGAAGCTGCCTATGCTCTGGATACTGCTGTTGTCGCTGTTGCTGCTGTGCTGGCTGTTCCTCGCGTCCGACAAGTGGGTGTGGTGGAAGGCCGGCGCATTCTCGCTGCTGCTGCTGATGCTCAGCACGTGGTGGCTGATCGACAAGCTGTCCGGTGATGGGCTCAACGCCGCCACGCTGTACCACCTCGGCGCCGACATGGAAGGCGCTGGTGTTTCCGACTTCAAGGGCTACATCGCCGGCTTCATCGTGCTGGCGCTGGTCTCGCTGCTGCCGCTGTTCGCCACGCGGGTGAAGCGCTGGCGCCGGCCCGGCCACGGTGGCGCGTTGTTCGCCGGCTTCGCGACCGTGTGGGTGGCCACGATCCTGATCAGCCCGCTTGCCCGTGACGGCCAACGCCTCTACCAGCAGCTGCGCCCGGTCGATTTCGCCCGCATCGCCCCCGAGTACCAGGTGCCGACGCAGCCGCTGCAGCGCCCGCGCAACATCGTATGGATCTACGGCGAAAGCCTGGAACGCACCTATCTGGATGAGGCCGTGTTTCCCGGCCTGATGCCCAACCTCAACCGCCTGGCGTCCGAGTCGCTGGACGTGCGTGGCCTGGCCTCGGCCGAAGGCAGCGGCTGGACCATCGCCGGCCTGGTGTCGTCGATGTGCGGCGTGCCGCTGACCACCTCGCAGGGCGACGAGAACAGCATGAACCGCATGGGCAGTTTCCTGCCCAAGGCGGTATGCCTGGGCGACTACCTGAAGCAGCAGGGCTACACCAACCATTACCTGGGCGGCGCCAACGGCCAGTTCGCCGGCAAGGGACAGTTCCTGGCCAGCCATGGCTTCGACGAAGTGCATGACCTGGCATGGTTCAAGCAGCAGAAGAAGATCGGCCGCATCCACTACTCGGCCTGGGGCGTGCACGACGACGTGCTGCTGGACACCGCCTACCAGCGCTTCGAGCAGCTCTCGCGTGCCGGCTCACCGTTCATGCTGACCACGCTGACCATGGACACCCACCACCCGGCTGGGCACCTGCCGGTGTCGTGCAAGGGCGAGCGCTACCGGAGCGGGTACGGCGACATCGGCCTGCTCAATGCACTCAAGTGCACCGACCGCCTGATCTCACAGCTGGTCGAGCGTATCCAGGCCAGCCCGTATGGGAAGGACACGCTGATCGTGATCGCCTCCGACCACCTGGCGATGCCCAACGACCTCAGCCACGTGCTGGCCAAGCAGAAGCGCGAGAACCTGCTGCTGTTCCTCGGCGACGGCATTGCCCCGCAGCAGCTCAGTGCCGACGCTGGTACAACGCTGGATTCCGGTGCGACCCTGCTCAGCCTGCTGGACCCGAAACTGAAGACGATGGGCTTTGGCCGTTCGCTGATCGACCCGCAGCGCGCGCCCAGCGCCAGCGTGGCCGCGCGCCGCGACGATGGCCGCGACTACCCGCAGTACCTGGCCTTCGCCCGCTCACTGTGGCTGGGTGAACCGACCCGCGAGCTGAAGATCGACGGCGACGACCAGGTGGTGGTCGGCCTGCAGCACGTGCAACCGCCGGTTCTGCTGGAGTACGACAAGGACTGGGGGCTGAAGTCTGTCTACCTGGAGAACACCTCGCGCCAGTTCGATGACGCGGATCCGGACAACACGCTGGCCTATGTTGATCGCTGCACCGCGTTCGAAGACGGCTCGGCCGACGGCGACTGGTGTGCGCTGCTCGTCAACCGCGACAACGGCATCAAGCTTTACCGCGACGACGACCTGCGCGGTGGCATCGCGGTGGATGCACCGCTGGATGCATTCCAGGGCCCGCGCCCGAGCGTGCGCCAGGCACACATGATCACCCAGAAGGGACGCCGTACGCGTGCCGGCCAGTACATGCTGCAACTGGTGGCGAGCACGCGCCCGGACCGCGGTTTCTGGATCGAGGCGGTGTCCTCGCAGCGCAAGGTGGTACTGGCCCAGCAGTGGGTGCAGCCCGATGCCAACGGCAAGATCAACGTGTCGTTCGGGCTGGATCACGAAGTGGACGATCTGGAGATCCGCGCGTGGTTGAACCACGCCGAGAAGCTGGCGGTGGATACGTTCGCACTGGTGCCCTCGCGCAGCCGACCACGAGGATAGGGTTCTCTGCAGGGCTGCGCCCTGCACCCGCTACAAACCGGGGCAACGGCAACGGCAACAGCAACAGCGTGCATTCCGTGGGATGGCGGGGCGGTGTCGGAGTGCGGGGACGCCGTAAATCCGTCCCTGGAGGCTTGGCAGCCGCATCCATGCGGCTGACACCCCGCACTCCGACACCGCCCCACCTCTGACAGATTCCTGCGGCTGTCGGTAGGTGTCGACCTTGGTCGACACTTCTGTCAGATATCGAAATCAATCTGGGGTCAGATCCGTTTTCCGGAGGAAAACGGATCTGACCCCAATAGTATTTCCAACAGATCGCGGAAAACTGTCGAAGGCGGGGTGGGTCCGGTTGCGGGAGTGTCCGCGGCATGGATGCCGCGGCCAAGCCCCCATGGACGGGTTTACGGCGTCTCCCGCAACCGGACCCACCCCGCCATCCCTCAGGAAGCCAGCTTTTGCTGTTGCTGTTGAAGTTGCCGGCCAGCGGCCGGCACTACCGCGGGTGCAGGGCGCAGCCCTGCAAATAAACCCCCTACTCCTGCGGATCGCGGGTGATGTGGATGTCGGTCGGGGTCGACAGCGGAATGTTCCGCTCGGCCAGGATCTGCAGCAGGCTGAAGTACAGGTCGCTGCGGGTGGCGTAGACCTGCCGCGGGCTGGCCACGTAAGCGAAGCTGTTGATGGTGATCTGGCCACCGCCAATGCTGTCGATATAGACCGTCGGTGCCGGCTGCTTCAGCACATTGGTGTGCGCGGTGTACGCATCCAGCAGCGCCTGCCGCAGATTGCCGACATCCGTGCTGGGCGGCACCGCGAACTGGATCTGGATGCGGCCCTGGTTGTTGCCCATCGTCATGTTGCGCACGGTCTTGGTGACCAGCTCGGAGTTGGGCACGATCAACGTCGACTTGTCGCCCACCTGGATTTCGGTCGAACGCAGGCTGATGCGGCGGATGTCGCCTTCCTGGTCGCCCAGCTTCACCCAGTCACCGATCTTCACCGGGCGCTCGGCCAGCAGGATCAGGCCTGAGACGAAATTCTGGGTGATCACCTGCAGACCGAAACCGATACCCACTGACAGCGCGCTGACCAGCAATGCCAGCTTGCTCAGCTGCAGGCCCATCGCCGACAGCGCCCAGATCACCGCGATGATGATGCCCACGTAACGGGCAACGGTGCTCACCGAATTACGTGCGCCCAGGTCCAGCTCGGTCTTGGGCAGGTAGGTGTCGGTCAGCCAGCGCTGTACCAGCTGGGTGACGGCCAGGCCAGCCAGCAGCACCAGCACCGCCAGCACGATGCGCACCGGCTCCAGCTTGGTTCCGCCAATGTCGAATCCAGAGGTGAACAGCGAGGAGAAGCGCTCCACCACCGCGCCGATGTTGCCGAACGGTGCCACCAGCGCCAGCAGCGCGATCAGTACGACGATGGTGCGCAGCGCCGCCGACAGCAGCACGCCCGCCTGTTCCAGCCGCGATACGCTCAGGCCGGTGCTGAGCAGGATGGTCTGGCCGACCTTGCTGTCGGCGTTGAGCATCCAGGTGCTCAGGTCATCGACGAACTTGAACAGCAGGGTTGCGGCCAGCACTACGATGCTGCCGCCGATCAGCTGCTGGTTCACGAACTTGGCGAAATTCAGGTAGCCCAGCAACGTGGCGACGATGGCCGCCACCACCGCGATATTGCCTGCTACCCGGGCCAGTACCAGCCAGCTGCTGCGGCGCACCGGCGTGGCTGCCCCCACGCCATCGGCCTGGGCCTCCAGCTTGGCCTCGGCCTCGGCGGTCTGCCGGCGATGCAGGCGCGCCAGGGTCACCAGCATGGCCATGATCAGGCCGAGGTAGGTCAGGGCAATCAGGCCGTCCAACGCCACCGTGGTGACATCGCTGGTGCGCGTAGCCTGGTCGAGGGCCACCAGCACCGTGCTCAGCCAGGCCAGCGCCGCCGCGCCCCAGGCGTACTTGCGCAGCTTCAGCGCGGCGGTGTCGTCCAGGTTCAACAGCCGCCATGACGGGCGCTTGGGCACCAGCAGGCAGGCGCTGAGCGCGGCAATGAAGGCCGCACGGAAGGTGGCGGTCTCCAGGCCGTCGGCCACGACCTGCAGGCGCGGCGCGATGGCATCGATCGCATCCAGCGCCGCCATCAGTACCACCACGGCATAACCGGGCAGCAGCGTGCCCACCAGCAACAGCCACATCGCCAGGCCAGACCGGCGCAGCCGACCCTCCGGCGCGCGCTCGGACGCGGCGAACTGCCGCCCAAGCCTACGCAGCCACAACCGCAGCGGGAACATCATCACCAGCGCAGCCAGCAGGCCCAGCAACGGCGTGCCCCAGCCATGGGTACGGATGCCGGCGACCAGCGCGTCGCGCCCCTGCCCGGCCAACGGCGCAACGCGCGCGATATCGATCGGCAGGCGCTCGGCCACCTTGCTCCACAACGCAGGCGACAGCGGCGAGGCGACCTTCTGGCCCAGTTCTTCCGTACGTTGTGCGGTGCGCTGCTGTTCGATGTCGGTCGCCAGCTGCTGTGCACGCACGGCACTGGCCTTGGCCTGGGCCACCGACGCGGCCACGCCATCGCGCTGCTTGGTTATGGCCCGTCGCTGCGCTGCCAGCTCCGGCGGCTCCGTGGTGCCCTCGGCAGGCGTTCCCAGCTGCGCCAGTTGCTCGTTGATGCGATCCAGCTGCGGCTGCAGTGCCTTTTCCAGCGCCTCGGCGTCACGCCGTGCCTGCGAGGCATTCTCGGACAGCATCGCCAGCGTCTCAGTGGCTTCCGCATCGCCACGCTTGCGCTCGACATCCTTCAGCCGCGAATCGATGTCCGCCAGCTGCTGCTTGGGCGTGGCGTCCTGCTCCTGTGCCAGCACCGGCGCGGACAGCAGGAAGGCTGTGCACAGCAGCAGGACCCACCAGGGCCCCCGTGCACGGATCGATCGCAGGAAAGAAGACACGCCAGACATACCGGTTCGCGCGGACCACCGCGCCTGCGCGCGACTATACGGCACAGGCGGTAAACGGCGGATGGGGGAGGTGCAGCAGTATCAGTACTTCAGCCGCAGTTCTTCCACGGTCGGCTGCTGCAGCGCGTACCAGTCCTGGAACTCTTCCTCGGTGATCTCATCGGGCGCATACACCGCCACCGGGTGCCACTCGTGGTCGGTCGGCAGTGGCTGGCGCGGGCCGGCTCGCAGGCTGTAGCTGACGCCCTCGTAGTCAACCAGATCATCGACCTGAGGCCACTGTTCGCGTGCGAACGCGGATTCACTCTTCAACAGGATCACCTGGTACATCGGCACCTCCACCTCGGTTGGATCAGGAAAACACGGCGCTGGCGGCAGGATACCGCCATGCCGGTGACAACAGGCACGTCGCAGCAGCGACGGATCGTTCTGGACACGGCCATCGCCCCGGCTTCACCCGCCCATGGCGAGCCCATCGGCATCGTGGAGGCCCGCCCTTGCCACGATGACCGATGACCGAGCACCCGCCGCTGAAGACCGTCGCCGACCTCAAGCTGCCGCGCTACCTGGGCACCTGGTACGAGATCGCGCGCCTACCGATGCGCCACGAGCCGGAAGGCTGCACCGATGTGTCGGCGCACTACACCCTGCTCGACAACGGCAACGTCGGCGTCACCAACCGCTGCCGCATGGACGGCGAGATCGAAGAGGCTACCGGCGAGGCCTGCGCCGTCGACAACGACAGCGCGCGCCTGGAGGTCAGTTTCCTGCCCAAGGGCCTGCGTTGGCTGCCGTTCGCCAAGGGCGACTACTGGGTGATCCAGGTCGCCCCGGACTACAGCGTCTCGCTGGTCGGCAGCCCGGATCGCAAGTACCTGTGGCTGCTGGCGCGCGAGCCACGCCTGGACGCGACCGTGCAGGACCATTATCTGGCCGCGGCCCGCCTGCAGGGCTTCGATCTGTCCGAACTGATCCAGACCCCGCATACCGGCCACCCCACCGCCTGAGCACGACCACGCATGGACCTGAAAAGTGGCTACCCCTGGTGGGCAGTGCGCAACGGGCTGCTGCAGGCCTTTCCCCCGCTGGAGCAGGATCTGCGCTGCGACGTGCTGGTGGTCGGTGGCGGCATCACCGGTGCGCTGATCGCCGACGAACTGTCCCACCATGGCCACGAGGTGGCCGTGATCGAGCAGCGCGACATCGGCTGGGGCAGCACGGCCGCGAGCACCGCGCTGCTGCAGTACGAGATCGATACCCACCTGCTGGAACTGGCCCAGCGCTATGGCAAGGACTCTGCCGCCCTGGCCTACCTGGCCTGTGCCGACGCGATCGCGGCACTGGGTAAGGTGGCACGCGGGCTGAAGGACGTGGACTTCCGGCAAATGGACAGCCTGTACCTGGCCAGCCGCCATCGCGACGTGCCGCGCTTGATGGCCGAAGGTGCTGCGCGCCGTGGCATTGGGCTGGACGCCCGCTGGCTGGACCGCAAAGCGCTTCGCGAGCGTTTCGACGTGGATGCCGGCGGCGCCCTGCTGACCCGCCAGGCCGCCCGGGTCGATCCCTACTGTCTGACCTACGGCCTGCTCAAACGCGTGCGCCGCCGCGGCGGCCACGTGCATGACCGCACCGTGCTGCACACGCTGAAGCCTGGCGCGCAGGGCGTAACTGCGATGACCGAGGCCGGCGCCACGGTCCGTGCCCGCCACGTGGTCCTGGCCATGGGCTACGCCAACCAGCGTTGGCTGGAACAGCGGGTTTCGCGCAACCGCAGCAGCTACGCCTTCATCACCGACCCGATCGATGCAGACACGCTGGGCCGGCTGCAGCGCACGATGGTGTGGGAGAGCGCACGCCCGTACCTGTACCTGCGCGCCACCGGCGACCGCCGCCTGCTGGTGGGTGGGCTGGACGACGCCATCGATATCCCGGCGCGGCGCGACCGGCGCGTGCAGCGCAAGGCCGAAAAGCTGATGGATCAGCTCCTGCACTGGTTCCCGCGGCTGGACCCGGTGCCCGCCTTTTCCTGGGCCGGCACCTTCGCCGAAACCGCCGACGGCCTGCCCTTCTTCGGCCCGCACGCGCAGTGGGGGCCGCGGGTCCATTTCGCCATGGCCTACGGCGGCAACGGCATCACTTATTCGATGATCGGCGCCCAGCTGCTGCGGGCCCGGATCGAGCGGCGCAAGCATGCGCTGGAATCGCTGTTCGGGTTCGAACGGTTGTAGCGTGCAGCCAGGCATGGCCTGGCTCTACCGCAAGCGGGCGCCGACAGGCATCATTCAAGCAACCCCTGCTAGCGTCGGCCTGTACCGCCGCGTGTTGCGCGGCCACCTGTCCGCTGGAGCGCCGTCATGATCCGCCCCCTGACCCTGCTGCTGTGCCTGGCCCTGCCGGGAACCGTTCTGGCCCAGTCCGCCGCCGGCGCCACCGCGCCGCAGGCTGCCGGCCTGGACCTGACGCTGCCGCAGGCGCCGATGCGCTACCTCAACGACCCGGCCCTGCAGCAGGACCCGCCCGGCACCTATTACGGTGACAAGAGCGGCCCGCGCGTGCACGACAACGCCAGGATCGCCGACGTCACCGACGACAAGGTCAAGGTGTCCGGCAGCTTCACCACCGGCATCGGCTATTCGAAGAACGGCGGCAACAGCCACTACAACGCGGCCACGCTGAACCTGAGCAAGAACTACACGACCGATGAGGGCAAGACCCACGGGGTCAACCTCAACATCCATGTGAGCGAGGGCAAGGGCCCGGGCTTCTTCGGCCCGTATGGCGGCTACTACGGCCGTGGCCCGGGCTATTGGGACTACCCGCCGCCGTACGGCTGGTAAGCCCTGCGTCGGGCCTGGGCCGACCAAGGTGGCCGCTATCGCTGCGTACGCTTGGTAGGTGTCGACCTTGGTCGGCACGCTTTCTCCCCGTGTGCCGGCCAGCGGCCGGCATCTACCGGTACCTATGCCCGGTAGGTGTCGACCTTGGCCGACACGCTGTCTCCCCGTGTGCCGGCCAGCGGCCGGCACCTACCCGCGCGCGAATCAATCCAGCCAACCATCGCGCTCGCTGTGCAGGATGCGGCCGTCGTAGCCGCTCAGGCGCACCTCCACCTTCTGGTTGCGGGCATTGCGGGCTTCCAGCGACCAGGTCGCACCATCGCGTTCCAGCGAATGGATCTCGCGCAGGCCATGCGACTGCGCCCGTGCCAGCACCTGTTCGGTGGTCAGCAGCGCGCGGTTGCTGTGCTCATCGAAAATCTCACCGGTCTTCGGGTCCACGTAGACCTCGCTGAAGCGGCCATCGGCGCGGCTCACGTCGGCCTCCCACAGGCCGTCATCGCGTTCGATCTCGTGGATCTGGGTGTAACCGGCCTTGCGCAGGGTCTGTTCGACCTGGGCCATGCCCAGCGGCGCGGCCTGTACAGCCGGTGCGATGGCCAGCAGGGCAACAGTGGCGAGAGTGAGCGACTTCAACATGGGGTTCTCCTGTTCGTGTTCGTGGCCGGACCATCCCGGCAACGCCACGATGCATGCCTCGGTTAACAGCGCCTTAGCCGTGTCTGTTAGCCGGCTGTTAGTCATCCCCGCCACACTCGCGCCTGTTCCCCTCTTCCTTCCGTACCCGCATGCTCGCCACCCTGCCCCTGCTGCTGGCCCTGGCCAACGCCCCGACCGCCGCCGCGCCCCTGCAGGACCCGGCGCAGCGGGTCGCGCGTCGCGCCGTGCAGCAGGGCCGCTACGTGCCGCTGGAAAGCGTGGTGCGCGATGCACTCAAGCGCTACCCCGGCCAGCTGCTGGAAGTGGAGCTGGACGACGGCGTCTACGAAGTGGAGATCCTGCGCGGCGACGGCGTAGTAGTGGAGCTGGACTATGATGCGCGCAGCGGAAAGCTGCTGAAGACGGAGCTCGACGACTGATGCGCATCCTGTTGGCCGAAGACGATGCCGCGCTGGCACAGCGCCTGGTGCCCCTGCTGGAACAGGCCGGTTATGTGGTGGCGGTGGTCGCTGACGGCCGCGAGGCCGAAGAAATTGGCCAGATCGAAGACCTGCAGGCCGCCATCGTCGACCTCGGCCTGCCCGGGCTGGATGGCCTGAGCGTGATCGAGCGCTGGCGCAGCAATGGCCGCAGCTTTCCGGTGCTGGTGCTGACCGCACGCGGGCGCTGGCACGACAAGCTGGCCGGCTTCGACGCCGGCGCCGACGACTACCTGACAAAACCTTTCCAGGCCGACGAACTGGTGCTGCGGCTGCGCGCACTGATCCGCCGCAGCCATGGCCACGCCAGCCCGCGCCTGCACTGCGGCCCGCTGCAGCTGGACGTCAACGCCGGCCGCTTCGAGCTGGATGGGCAGGCACTGCCCCTCAGCCCGCAGGAGTTCCGCCTGCTCAGCTACTTCATCCATCACAGCGGACAGGTGATCGGCCGCGACCGGCTGGGCGAGCAGGTGTTCGACGGTGGCCACGACCCAGACTCCAACGCACTGGACGTGCTGCTCGGACGCGTGCGCCGCAAGCTCGGCATCGACCTGATCCAGACCGTGCGCGGCCAGGGCTGGCGGCTGGCCGCGCCGTGAGCCGGCAACCATCGCTGCGACGGCGCCTGCTGCTGGCCGGCGGCGTCGGCCTGCTGCTGGTCTCGCTGCTGGCCAGCGCGCTGCTGGGCGAGCTGTTCAAGCGCAGCGCGCGCGACCGCCTCGACCATGAACTGCAGCAGGACATGCTGACCCTGCTGGCGCAGGCCGAAGTGGATGCGGACGGACAGCTGCGCCTGCGCCAGGAACCCAATGACGCACGCTTCCAGCGCGTGTTCTCCGGTGCCTACTGGCAGATCGCCGGTGCCGATGGCCGCGCGCTGCTGCAGTCGCGCTCGCTGTGGGATGAAACCCTGCCGGCGCCGGTTGCCGGGCCGGCCACCCGCAACCTGCCCGGGCCGCTGCAGCAATCCCTGCGCGCACGCGTGCAGCAGGTGCGCCTGCCACGCGCCAGCGAACCGTTCGTGGCCGTGGTTGCCACTGATCGCAGTGCGCTGGATGCGGATGTCGCCGCGTTCCGCAAGCGCACCGCCATCGCGCTGGGCGTGCTGGTCGCCGCCTGGCTGGCGGTGCTGGCCAGCCAGGTGCACTTCGGCCTGCGCCCACTGCATCGCCTCGGTGTGCAGCTGGAACAGGTACGGCGCGGCGATGCGCAGCGCATCGATACGCAGGGACTGGGCGCGGAGGTCGCACCGCTGGGTGAAGAACTCAACGCGCTGCTGGACCACCAGCAGCGTATGGTCGCGCGTGCGCGCACCAGCGCGCAGGATCTGGCGCACGCGCTGAAAACCCCGCTGAGCGTACTGGCCACCGAAGCCGACGGCGATGGCGCGGACTGGCGGGCCACCGTGCGCGAGCAGAGCGCGCGCATGCAGGCCAGTGTCGAGCGTTACCTGGCTGCAGGACTGGCTGCCGACCATCGCCAGCGCACCGACGTGGCGACCGTCGCACAGGCGATGTGCCGGCTGATGGCACGCGTGCACGACGAACGTGGCATCGCGTTCACGGCGGCAGGCATCGATCCGGCGCTGCAGTTCGCCGGCGCCAGTGCGGATCTGGAGGAGATGCTGGGCAACCTGCTGGACAACGCCGGGCGCTGGGCGCAACAGCAGGTCACTGTCGAAGCGGAAACCAGCGAAGGGCAGCTACGCATCGAAGTGCGCGACGATGGCCCCGGCCTGGCCGCAGACGCGCTGGAACGGGTCACCCAGCGTGGCGTGCGGCTGGATGAGCGCGAAGGCAGCAGTGGATTGGGACTGGCGATCGTGGGCGATATCGCCGCCAGCTATGGCGGGCGCCTGGCGCTGGAAAATGCGCAGCCCGGCCTGCGCGCAACGTTGTGGTTGCCGGTGGGGTGAAGCGACGGTGGGTAGTGCCGGCCGCTGGCCGGCAACCACGTGGTCGCCGGGAACGTCTTGCGCAAGCCGGCCAGCGGCCGGCTCTACCAAGCGCCAATCCGACCTTTCGCCGTGCATCAAGCATCAGCGGTGATGCATCCACCAGCAATCAATTGCGTCCAGCGCGATGTGGATGATCAGACCGATACCGAACAACCGCGTTTTCTTCGGCACGCACAGCCCGGCATAGACCGCGATAGCCGGTGCGGTGTGCAGCGGGTGGAACCCGATGCTGCAGCGGTTCGGTGCATAGATCGGATCGGCCAGCAGGTGGTCCAGGTCGATGATCCAACCCAGCAGCATCAACAACCACGCCGAGGCGAAGCGCTTGCGCCAGAACAGCCATGCCAGCAAGGCTGGCACGGCGGCATGCAGGAACAGGTGGAAGATCGCGCGCGCGCTCATCGGCAACGGTGACACCGGGCGGGCCCGGTGCCGTCCATCACACCAGCGGTTCGTCGGACAGGTAGGTGTAACCGGTCAGGCCGGCTTCCAGCGCCTCCGACAGCTCCTGCGCGCGTTCCGGCGACAGCTGCGCTGCAGCCACGCGCTGCGCATAGGTCGCGCGCAGTTCGTCCAGGCGGTAACCCACGTAGTCCAGCATCACGTCGGTGGTATCGCCGCGGCGCTGCTGGGTGATGGCATAGCCATCTGCATCGGCCAGCACTTCCACCGCGTCGGTATCGCCGAACAGGTTGTGGATGTCGCCCAGGATTTCCTGGTAGGCGCCGACCATGAAGAAGCCGATGCGGTAGCTCTCGCCCGGCTTCATCTTGTGCAGCGGCAGCGAGCTGTCCAGGCTCTCGTTCTCGACATAGGTTTCCACCATGCCGTCCGAGTCGCAGGTCATGTCGGCGATGATGCCGCGGCGGTCCGGGGTTTCATCCAGGCGCTCGATCGGCACGATCGGGAACACCTGGTCGATCGCCCACACGTCCGGGATCGATTCGAACACGCTGAAGTTGACGAAGTACTTGTCGACCAGGCGCTCGTTCAGTTCGTCCAGCACCGGGCGATGGCTCTTCTCGTCGTAGCTCAGACGCGCACGCACGCCGTGGGCGATGGCGTAGAACAGGTCGTCGATGCGCGCACGCTGCGGCAGGTCGATCTGGCCCAGCGCGTAGCTGGCCAGGCCTTCGGCATGGAAATGCTGCGCTTCCTGGAACAGTTCCACCGCCGGGCGCACGTCCAGCTCGTCGTGGATCTCGCGCAGGTGGCGGATTGCTGCCGGCTCGTCGTCGTGCTGGTCCGGCACGCGGCCTTCCTGTGCCTCTTCCACTTCCGACACGTTGGCGATCAGCACCGCGTGGTGCGCGGTCATCGCGCGGCCGCACTCGGTGACGATGCGCGGCGGGGTCAGGCCGAACTCTTCGCAGGCATTGGCCAGCGGCTGCACGATGTTGCTGGCGTAGGAATGCAGGCCGTAGTTGATCGAGCAGAAGCTGCGCGAACGGGTGCCTTCGTAATCCACGCCCAGGCCACCGCCCACATCGACGTGAGTGATCTTCGCGCCCAGGCGCGACAGCTCCACGAAGTAGCGGGTGGCTTCGCGCATGCCGTTGGCGATGTCGCGCACGTTGGAGATCTGCGAGCCCATGTGGAAGTGCAGCAGGTTCAGGCAGTCGGCGTACTCGGTGTCACGCAGCGACTTCCACAGGTCCAGCAGCTGGCGCGGTGACAGGCCGAACTTGGCCTTGTCGCCACCGCTGTTCTGCCACTTGCCGGCGCCCAGCGAGGCTAGGCGCATGCGCACGCCCAGGCCCGGCTTCACGTCCAGCGCCTTGGACTCTTCCAGCACCAGCTTCAGCTCGGACGGCTTCTCGATGACGATGAAGGTCTGCAGGCCCAGCTTGCGGCCGATCAGGGCCAGGCGGATGTACTCGCGGTCCTTGTAGCCGTTGCAGACGATCAGCCCGCCCGGGCGCGACAGCGCCAGCACGGCCATCAGCTCGGGCTTGCTGCCCGCTTCCAGGCCGAAGCCCTCGCCGTGGTGGCTGGCCAGGGTGCCGGCCACGCCGCGGGTCTGGTTGACCTTGATCGGGTACACGGCGGTGTAGCCGCCGCTGTACTCCCAGTCTTGCTGGGCCTGGGCGAAGGCCGCCTGCAGCTTGCCCAGGCGCTGGCCGAGGATGTCCGGGAAGCGCACCAGCAGCGGCAGCTTGGCACCGGCCGCGCGCGCCGCGTCCACCACCTTGGGCAGCGATACCACCGGGCCGTCCGCCCCGGTCGGTCTCACCACCATGTGCCCGGCCTGATCCACGTCGAAGTAACCGTCCGCCCAATGCGGGATCGAGTAGGTCTTGCGGGCTTGGTCGAGGGACCAATCGGTCATTTCAGTCGGCCTTGTTGGCAATAAAAGGGGGGGCATGATAACGCCTATGTGCCCACAGGTTCGTTATCATGCGCGCCCGCGCCCGTGACAGGTTCCAACCTGAACGGGCCGATCCGTCCGGATGTGGCATCTGTGCCACGCGGCCCCGCCCGCCAGCCCGGCTCCACCCCTCCGAACAGGACTGTTTTCCCATGACTGACAGCAACAACTGGTACATCGAACACTTCGAGCGCACCGGCTCGGCCATCGGCTACCGCATCACCGGCAAGCTGGACGAGGTGCAGTCGCCGTTCCAGAAGATCGAGATCTTCCAGACCACCGACTGGGGCAACCTGATGACCATCGACGGGGCCATCATGCTGACCAGCAAGGACAACTTCTTCTACCACGAGATGATCAGCCACCCGGTGCTGTTCACCCACGCCGCGCCCAAGCGCGTGGTGATCATCGGTGGCGGCGACTGCGGCACCCTGCGCGAAGTGCTCAAGCACACCGGCGTGGAGAGCGTGACCCAGTGCGATATCGACGAGCAGGTCACCGTGATGGCGCGCAAGCACTTCCCGGAACTGTGCGATTCCAACGACGACGCCCGCGCCGAGCTGCTGTTCGATGACGGCGTGGCCTACATGGCCAACTGCCCGGCCGGCAGCGTGGACGTGGTGATCGTGGACTCGACCGACCCGGTCGGCCCGGGTGAGGGCCTGTTCAACAAGGCCTTCTACGAGAGCTGCTTCAAGGCCCTGAAGGACGATGGCATCCTGGTGCAGCAGTCCGAGTCGCCGCTGATGCAGCTGGAGCTGATCAACGAAATGCGCACCGAGATGGGCAAGGCTGGCTTCGGTTCGTTCAAGACCCTGCCGTTCCCGCAGCCGTGCTACCCCACCGGCTGGTGGAGCGTGACCATGGCGCGCAAGGGCGACAGCAGCTTCGACTTCCGCCAGGCCGACTCGGCCGCCAAGACCTTCAACACGCTGTACTACACCGCCGCGCTGCACACCGGCGTGCTGGTGACCCCGCCGTTCGTACAGGCGGCACTGAAAGGTTGATCCAAACAAAAACCCGCGCTGGCGACAGCGCGGTTTTTTTCATGTTCCGGTAGTGCCGGCCGCTGGCCGGCAACTTCATGTAACGATCAAAGCGCCCAGATACCCGCGATCACCGCCACCACCAGGCCCCACTTGATCAGCTGGTAGGCCACCACGCTGCGCTCGCGCAGCGCCTTGGCCTTCAGGCGCACCTTGTAGACGCTGCCAAAGGCCTTGTTGACGCCGCCGGTCGGGTCACCCGGCAGGTTCGGCGAGGCGCCACCGGCCAGCAGCGTGGCCGCCACCGCGCGGTTGAACAGCCCCGGCAGGCCGAAGCGCAGCGGGCGGGCGATATCGCAGAACAGGATCACGCGGTCCTGCTGCGTCTCGTTGTGCGCATGGTGGATGTAGGTCTCGTCGAACATCATCCACTCGCCGTCGCGCCAGCTCTTCTTGATGCCGTCCACCTCGATGTAGCAGGCATCGTCGTTGGGCGTGCTCAGGCCCAGGTGCAGGCGCAGCGAGCCGGCGAACGGGTCGCGGTGCGGGCGCAGCTCGCTGCCCGGCGGCAGCTGCGCGAACATCGCCGCACGCACATCCGGGATCGACTCGATCAGCGCCGTGGTCTTCGGGCACAGCGTCTTCGCCGACGGGTGCGACGGGCCGTACCACTTCAGGTAGAAGCGCTTCCAGCCTCGGCGGAAGAACGAATTGAAGCCGGCATCGTTGAACGTGCTGGAGGCGGCGATCTTCTGCGCGTCGCGCAGCGCCAGCGCCTCGTCGCGGATCATCTGCCAGTTCTGGCGCAGCGGCTCCAGCTGCGGGAACTCCTTGCCCGGGTCCAGGAACGGCGTGGTCGGTACCTTCGAGAACATGTACATGACCACGTTGATCGGGGCCATGAAACTGGAGTGGTCCAGCAGCTGGCGCGACCAGCGCGCGCGGACCTTGCCACGGAAGTGGATGTACAGCACGCAGGCCACGAACAGCGCTGCAATGACGATTTTGATGATCAAAGCACTTTCCTCCAGCCGCGGCCGGAACGGGAAACGGGGCGATGCACGGCCAGGCGGCCAGCACCGGTGGGGAACGCGGCAGGGGACGGGGACGTGCCGGAGGGGGCGGCCGCCGATGTCGCGGATTAACAGCTTATGGTCGGCAGGCCGTGCGCCGGGGTCAAGTTGCCCGTGCGCCGTGTTCATCCGGTTGCGAAGGAGGCGCAGGGCTGGGCGCGCAAGCTGTTGATGCTAAAGGCCAACCGGAATAAGTGAGACAGAATTGTCCGATTCTGCGCGACGAACTGTTCCAGTCACGACCCCGACATTTCTCCGACAAATCGTGGAATAGCGAACTGGCGAGTACTAAAATTAACGAAAACTTAGTAACTCCCTGTAACACCGGTTCGCTTGACGCTTTGCGCCACCCACCGGGTCGTCCGAGACCCCGACATGCATCTTCCTGCCCTGCCATCCTCCTCCTGCGGCGATGACGCCGCCTCCCCGCTGCTGCTCAAGCGCGGCGAGCGTTTCCTGGCCCCGGATGTCTACCGCACCTGCCTGGACGGGCGCGAGGCGGTCATCAAGGACTATTCCCGCTACCGCGGCACCCCCGTTTCGCTGATCGCGCGGCTGATGGTGCGCCGTGAAGCACGCATGCTGCAGCGCCTCGGCGGCTGGAAGCATGCCCCCGCACTGCTCGGCACCCTGGGCGGCCTGGCGCTGGGCATGGAGTTCATCCCGGGCCAGACCCTGAGCACCGCGCAGGCCGTGGGCAACGAAGTGTTCGAGCAGCTGCAGCACGCGCTCAGCCGTTTGCACGCCGCCGGCATCACCCACAACGACCTGCATGGCACCAACGTGGTGGTCAGCGGCGGCGTGCCGGTGCTGCTGGACTTCACCTCCGCCTGGCGCGCCCCGCGCTGGCTGCGCCGCAATCCACTGAGCCGGCAGATGCGCCGCAGCGACATGAAGAACCTGCTGAAGATGCGCCAGCGCGTGACCGGCCAGGCCCCGAGTGCCGCGCAGGCCGCGCTGGTGGCCGACCCGGGCTGGGTCGCCGCGGTGCGCCAGGGCTGGAAGCGGTTCTACAAGTGGGCCAAGCGGCGGTAAGCGCTGTTCGCCCTGCATTGCTTGCGCGACTGCTGTTTGCCCCTGCATTTGCCCCGGGCCACACGCCCGATGTGCTCTGCGATACTCGTCGGCACGCCACTCGCAAGGATGCTGGGGATGCCGACACCTGAACACACCCGCCTGCTGACTGCAGCCGCAAGATCCATACTGCGCCCCTTGGGCTGCGTGCAGAAAGGCCGTTCGCGCACCTGGCTTGACGACCAGGGCTGGTGGGTCGGGGTGGTCGAGTTCCAGCCTTCGGCATGGGACGTGACGCGCACCCGCCGCGCGCTCGGTCTGCCGGAGTGGCGGTCGTCACCCCTCATTCCGCCCGGTTGATCACACCGGGAGGGCGCTTCGTCGCACACGGGTATTCGCGCCTCCCGATCCCGGCTAGGGTCATCGCCTTCCACGCACAGGACTGCACCGAACCATGCGCCGCTGGCTCCTTCTCGCCTGGGCTACCCTGCCCTTCTCCGCCGACGCCATTGTCATCCGCAGCGATGTGGATGACAGCGCCTACCGCGTGCCGGCATCCGCGTTCCCGGCCTTGGCCGACCTGCCCGGGGAGGGCCACGGCGTCCTGATCGCGCCGCGCTGGGTGGTGACCGCCGCACACGCCGCGCCCATGGAAGGCATGGACACCGAGGTGCAGATCAACGGTCGCCCGTACCGTGTCGAGCGCGTGTTCGTGCATCCCGGTTACCGGCGCATGCCCGAAGCGCTTGGCCAGGCGGCGCTGGCGTCAGGCAACCCAGGCCCCATCCACGCCTTCCTCGCCGCCTCCGATGACATCGCCCTGATTCAGCTGGCCGCACCGGTCAGCGACGTCGCGCCGGTTCGCCTCTATCGCGGGCAGGCCGAAGCGGGAAAGATCGCTACTCTGGTCGGCAAGGGGGCCACGGGCACCGGTATGACCGGGCTGGCGCCGGGTGGACCGCACCGCGGCGAACTGCGCCGCGCCGAAAACGCAGTGACAGGTGGCAATAGTCGTTATCTCTGGTATCGATTCGACGGGCCCGACGGCGGCCTGCCACTGGAGGGCGTGCTCTGCAGCGGTGACAGCGGCGGCCCATTGATGATCCACGGCGCTCATGGCTGGGAGCTGATCGGCCTGGGCTCGTGGATCACCGCAGTGCCGGAGCATGCGCTTGAAGCCGGCTACTACGGGCAGGTGGTGCACAACGTGCGCATATCGCGCTATGCCGACTGGATCGACACCATGATACGCACCGCGCCGTAGAGTCGAGTCTGCTCGACTCAAGCAACCCGCCGGCCAAGCGACAGAGCCGTATAGCCTGGTGGCATTGAATGCCTGACGGAGTAGAGTCGACTGTTAGTCGACTGCTCTTCCCGTCCGTGACCGAAATGCCCGCGCTGCGCGCGATAGTCGACTAACAGCCGACTCTACCCCGTAGCGTTCCCGGGACCAGTCGCGTTCGCGCATCCGGCGATGCACTTACAACGCGTCCGCGTCCAGCTCACCGGTACGAATACGCACCACGCTGCCCAGGTCGTACACGAACACCTTGCCGTCCCCAATCTTGCCGGTGCCGGCGGCCTTCACGATCGCCTCAACCACCGCCTCCACCTGGTCATCGGTCACCGCCACTTCCAGCTTCACCTTCGGCAGGAAATCGACCACATACTCCGCGCCACGGTACAGCTCGGTGTGGCCCTTCTGGCGACCAAAGCCCTTCACTTCCGTCACCGTGATCCCGGTGACCCCACGCTCGGCCAGCGCTTCGCGCACGTCGTCGAGCTTGAACGGCTTGATCACCGCCATGACCATCTTCATCGTCTATCTCCTGTCTTCCGGCGTGGAGGATAGCGCCTGAACGCGGCCCGTGCGAAGCCGCTGCCGCCTGTCCGGGCAGTGGGTGCCAGCAGTATCCTTGTGCCCGAATGGCCTGCCCGCGCCGGATGCACGGGCCCACCCCCACGGAGCACCCCATGATCGACCTGAACCAAATCGATGACCTCGCCCGTCGCCTCAGCGACCTGGTGCCGCCGGGCCTGCGCGAATCGCGCGAGGAACTGCAGGCCACCTTCAAGAGCGCGCTGCAGGCCGGCCTTGCCAAGCTCGACCTGGTCACCCGCGAGGAGTTCGAAGTGCAGCGCGCCGTGCTGCTGAAGACCCGCGAAAAGCTGGATGCGCTGGAAACGGCCGTGCGCGAGCTGGAAGGGCGCGGCGCCGCAGAATGAAAAAAGGAGGCGCACCGCGCCTCCCGTTTACAGATTATTTCCCGGATGGGGCCTTGCAGCAAGGCCCTGCGGGCGCCCTAGACTCGCCGGCCTGTCGATCCGGCAGCACAGAGAGGGGCAGCAGTGATGGCGCAGGACACCGATTGGACGCCCGTTTCGCATGACACCTGCGACCAGGTCGCCGGGCCGTTCTATCACGGCACCCGCGCTGACCTGGCGGTGGGCGAGCTGCTGAGCGCGGGCTTCCGCTCCAACTATCGCGACAGTGTGGTGATGAACCACATCTACTTCACCACGATCGCCAAGGGCGCCGGGTTGGCTGCGGAGATGGCCCGGGGTGAAGGGCGACCGCGCGTGTATGTGGTGGAGCCGACCGGGCCGTTCGAGGACGACCCGAATGTGACCAACAAGAAGTTTCCCGGGAACCCGACGCGGTCGTATCGGAGTGCGCAGCCGTTGCGGGTGGTTGGGGAGATTGCGGAGTGGGAGCTCTACGACGCGGAGTTTATTCGGCAGTTGAAGGCGTTTGTTGCTTCGGGGAGTGGGGAGATCATCAATTGAGGGAAAGAGAGACCGGTGCCTTGGCTGACGGAAGATCAATGTCGTCGAACGATGTCCGCTTTCGGACAAAAGCGGACGTTCAACTCGGAAATTAGTCCGACTCGCGAAGCAAGCTCGGCTTGACTGAACTGTTAGGCGCCAACCTGCGATCCGAAGCCGGCAGGAAACCGAACGTCCGTAGACATGCAGATGCCATTACCCCGGATAGTGGCCGTATACCCAAGATGGTGCCCTGCTGCGCGAGCTCTGCCTGGACAATGACGATAGGCTGCTCAGAGCCATCGTCCGGTATCTGAACTGCGCAGCATGGAAGGCTCATTGGAGCTGGAGTGGAACCACCCTGTACATAGAAGATGGCCGAGCCGGCCGCAACATCAGCCTCGGTCGCTGCGCGGCCGACCATGCAGGGTGAGGCATGCCAATCGGTTGCCGAAATGGACCCCAAAGATCAGTCATAGCTGTAGTGGCGCCCAACTACCAAGTAGACGGACCCGTGGGGCCGGTTATGCGACTCGCCCACAAAGCACCGATCTGCGCGCTTCGCCTTGATACAACTCGATCTTAGGGCGCTAGGGTCCGGCTAACAGGGCAGCGTACAAATGGACCCAGTGGCAGGATCAGCGGCCGCACCAATGGCCGCTATGGGTCGTAGGACGCCCGACGGCCACAAGCAGCCTTCCGGCTAGTATCATCTTTGATTGTCAACTCAAGATTTGTTTACGAACGTCAAGTCGCCTATCGAAACTCCATGGGGCGCCATGACTGAGTCTGCGCGTCGGAACATATTAATTGGCGGCAAGACAGGAACAGGTCAAACCCCTTTACGATCAATAGAATGAATCGCGACCAGCTCAAAAAACTCGAAAATGACCTGTGGTCAGCAGCCGACAAGCTCCGCGCCAACTCCGATCTCAAGGCCAGCGAGTACAGCACCCCAGTGCTCGGTCTGATCTTCCTGAAATTCGCGGACAACAAGTACCGGCAGCACCAAGCGGCAATCGAGCAGGAATTCAAGAAGCTCCAGGGCACGCGCCGTGAGCGTACCTTGGAAGAGATTGCCATCGAGAAGTGTGGCTTCTACCTCGATGCGAAGGCCCGCTACGACTACCTGCTGAACCTGCCCGAGAAGGAAAACATCGCCAAGGCCATCCGCGCCGCGATGGCCAGCATCGAGAACACCAAGCCCGAGCTGCGGGGCGTGTTGCCGCAGGAGGAGTACGACCGCTTCACCCGCAGCCCCAAGAACCAGCACATTCCCAAGGACTTGCTCAAGCTGTTCTCCGACATCCCGGTGGACGCTACCGGCGACGTGTTCGGCCAGATCTACGAGTACTTCCTCGCGAACTTTGCGCTCAGCGAGGGCCAGGGCGGCGGCGAGTTCTTCACGCCGCGCTCCGTCGTCAAGCTGATGACCGAGATCATCGAGCCCCATGGCGGCAAAGTCTTCGACCCCGCCTGCGGCTCCGGCGGCATGTTTGTGCAGTCGGCGGATTTCATCCTCCAGCACCAGGCCGACAAGGCGGCAGACCTGGACGTGTTCGTCTGCGGCACCGAGAAGACGCTGGAGACCGTCAAGCTCGCCAAGATGAACCTTGCCGTGAACAACCTGCGCGGCGACATCAAGCAGGCCAACACCTACTACGAGGACCCCTTCAGCGCCTTCGGCGCCTTCGACTACGTGATGGCCAACCCGCCGTTCAACGTGGACGACGTGACGCTGGACGCCGTGGAGAAAGACCGCCGCTTCAACACCTACGGCGTGCCCCGCAACAAGACCAAGGCAAAGGCGGCGGGCGGGAAAGACGGTAAGGAAAAAGCCGTCCAGACCGTGCCCAACGGCAACTACCTCTGGATCAACCTCTTCGCCACGTCGCTCAAGCCCGGCGGCCGCGCCGCGCTGGTGATGGCCAACTCGGCCAGCGATGCCCGCCACTCCGAGGCAGACATCCGCCGCACTCTGATCGAGCAGAACCTCATCTACGGCATGCTCACGCTGCCGTCCAACCTGTTCTACACCGTCTCCTTGCCGGCAACCTTGTGGTTCTTCGACAAGGGCAAGTCTGATGACAAGTTGCTGTTCATCGACGCCCGTAACATCTTCACCCAAGTGGACCGCGCCCACCGTGAGCTGAGCGACGAGCAGATCCAGAACATCGCCCTCATCCCCCGCCTGCACAAGGGCCGCCGCCAGGAGTTCGTGGACCAGGTGGACCGTTACCTGCACCAAGGCATGGCACAGCTCAAGGAAGCCGCCGAGCACCTGCCCGCCTTGAGCGACCGCCTGCTGGCTGTGCTGGCTGAAGAAGCGGCCGATACCCAAACCAGCCAAGCTGCGCGCGAAGCCGTTGCCGCGCTGCAGGCCCAGTGGGGCCAGCTCGTCGCGCTTGCGCTGGCGCAGGACCAGCACGAACGCACCCGTGGCCAGAAGCACAGCGTGGAGGAGCGCAACCAAGCGCAGCACCTGCTGCGCGCCCAGTTCGCGCCCTTCTTCACCGGCCAGCACGCAGCGGTGAAGGCGCTGGACAAGGCCATCCGCGAGATGGACAAGCGCAAGACCGAGGCCGCCAAGGCAGACGGCAAGCGCGCCACTGCCAACCGCCAGACCAAGGGCGTGAAAGCCGCGGTGCAGGCGCTGCACGACGAACTGAAGGCTGCCGAGCTGTACTACCAGCATGTGAGCTGGCTGCAGGAGCGTTTCCCGAAGGCCGCCTACGAAGACGTCACCGGCCTGTGCAAGCTGGCCAGCCGCGAAGAGATTGCCGAGCAGGATTGGTCGCTCAATCCGGGGCGGTATGTCGGCGTGGTGATCGAGGAAGATGGGAAGACGGAGGAGGAGTTCCTGGCTGCCATTGCAGAACAGCACGCCGAACTCGAATCACTCACAGCCGATGCGCATGCGCTTGAGGCGACGTTGACCAAGAACCTTGCTGCGATCCTCGGGGGCCACTGATGGACAAGAGAGAAGCCATCGGTATACGGGACGCAAGCTTTGAGCTCACGACCGTAGGTGATCTGATTAAGCGAGGCGTCCTGGAGCGCCCCATCGACGGTAACCACGGAGAAATTCATCCGAAGTCAGCGGACTTCGTGTCCGAGGGGGTGCCCTTCGTGATGGCAAGCGATCTCAAGAACGGTCGCGTTGAGTATGGCCAGTGCGCTTTCATCACCGAACGCCAGGCGGAGAGTCTGCGCAAAGGTTTCGCGAAGAACGGCGACGTCTTGTTGACACACAAGGCCACAATTGGTGAGACCGCCATCGTGGCCTACGACAAGCATCCGTACATCATGCTGACGCCCCAGGTGACCTACTACCGCGTCAAGGATAAAGCGGCGCTCAGCAACCGGTACCTGAAGGCATACTTCGACAGCTCATTGTTCCAGCAGACGCTGCAAATGCTGGCCAGTTCTGGCTCGACCCGCGCCTACCTCGGCATCACCGAGCAGCACCGGCTGCCGATCATCCTCCCTCCGCCCGAAAAGCAGGAAAAGATCGCCGCGATTCTGGGCACGATTGACGACCTGATCGCCAACAACCACCGCCGCATCGCCTTGCTTGAGTCCATGGCCGAAGAAATCTACCGCGAGTGGTTTGTGCGGATGCGGTTTCCTGGTACCGAGTCAACTGCCTTTGACAAAGGCATGCCGATGGACTGGACGCATGAACCCATCCTCAATGCCTTCAAGTTCTACGGCGGCGCCACACCCGCCAAGGACAACCCTCGCTTCTGGGTCGACGGAGAGGTGCATTGGTACACACCCACCGACATCACAGGGGCGGGCAGCCCGTACCTCGAAGAGTCCGCTGATAAGTGCACCGAGGAGGGCTTGCAGGACAGCTCCGCCAACCTCTTCCCGGCCTACTCGATCATGATGACGAGCCGTGCCACGATTGGCGCCATCGGTATCAACTGCACTTCAGCTTGCACGAACCAAGGCTTCATCACTTGCCTACCGAACCAGCGCTATCCGCTGACCTACCTGTATCATTGGCTCAAGCTGGCCAAGCCACACTTCGAGATGCTTTCCGGTGGTTCAACCTTCGCTGAGTTAACCAAGGGGACGTTCAAGCGGATTCGCCTCCTGACTCCGCCCGAGAAGCTGGTCGCGGCTTATGAGCAGCAAGCTCGGCCAATGTTTGACCAGGTTGAAGCACTGACCAAGACGAATCGCAGGTTGCGCGCCACCCGCGACGCCCTGCTCCCCCGCCTGATCTCCGGCAAGCTCCGCGTCGATGCGTTGGACATCCAGTTCCCGCCCAGCATGCAGCCGCCGTCAGAGGCTGCGTAGCATGAGGTGATGGCTTGTTAGCAGGTTTTCTTCTCCATAACCGGCAACACCAGGGGGTGCCGTGGCCGCCGCGAAGAATTTCATCAGCGAAGACGATATCGAGCAGGCCCTGCTGCAGCGGCTGCAGCATCTGTGCGGCTTCGATGCGCTGAACTGCTACACGGCCCAGCCCGGCGAGCTGAACGACGGCTCGGGCCGCGCGGACAAGCGCGAGGTGATCCTGGCCGACCGGCTGCGCGCCGCGCTGGAGCGGCTGAACCCGCAGGCTCCGGCCCACGCAGTGGACCAGGCTCTGGCCCAACTGCTACAACCGCGCACGGCAATGAGCCTGGTCGCGGCCAACCGGGAGATGGACGGATTGATACGCGACGGCGTGCCGGTGACCTACAAGCCCGAGGCCGGGCCGCAGGTCGGGCAGACCGTGACCGAGCGGCTGAAGGTCATCGACTTCGACGCGCATGATCCGCGCACCGGCCGCAACCACTACCTGGCGGTGAGCCAGCTGTGGGTGCGCGGCGAACATGGCTACCGCCGGCCCGACTTGCTGCTGTACGTGAACGGCCTGCCGTTGGTGTTCATCGAGCTGAAGAACAGCAACGTGAAGCTGCGCGCAGCCTTCGACGACAACCTGACTACCTACAAGGCCGAGATTCCGCAGCTCTTCACCGCCAATGCGTTGTGCCTGCTGAGCAATGGCATCGAGACCCGGCTGGGCAGCATCACCGCGCAGTGGGAGCACTTCTTCACCTGGCTGCGGGTGGATGACGAGAAGGAACAGCTGGACCGCCCTGCTATTGCCGCGCAGGGCTTGAGCGTGGAGCGCGCGGTGTTGGGCCTGCTGACGCCCGAGCGGCTGCTGGACTATGTGGAGAACTTCTGCGTGTTCTACCGCGAGACGCAGAAGGTCATCGCGCAGAACCACCAGTTCATCGGCGTGAACAACGCCTTCGAGCAGTTCAGGCACCGGCGTGAGCTTGGCGGCAAGCTGGGCGTGTTCTGGCACACTCAGGGCTCGGGCAAGAGCTTCTCGATGGTGTTCTACACGCGCAAGATCTTCCGCAAGCTCACCGGCAACTTCACCTTCGTAGTGGTGACGGACCGGGACGACCTAGACGGACAGATCTACCGCAACTTCCTGCACACCGGTGTGGTGGCGCCGAAGGACGACGTGCGACCCAAGGGCAGCGCGCAACTGCGCGAGATGCTGGGCAAGAACAAGCGCGTGGTGTTCACGCTGATCCAGAAGTTCCGGTTCGAGAAGGGCAAGGACTACCCACTGCTGTCCGACCGCGACGACATCGTCGTCATCGTGGACGAGGCGCACCGTACGCAGTACGCGGGCCTGGCCGAGAACATGCGCGTCGGCCTGCCACGCGCCAACTTCCTGGCCTTCACCGGCACGCCACTGTTGGGCCAGGAGCGCAAGACCAACGCCTGGTTCGGCGAATACGTGTCCGAGTACAACTTCCAGCAGAGCGTGGAAGACGGCGCCACGGTACCCCTGTTCTACGAGAAGCGTGTGCCGGAGGTGCTGATCCAGAACGACGACCTGAGCGACGAGTTCGCTGCGATCCTGGAAGACGAGAACCTCGATGGCGAGGCGCAGGAGAAGCTGGAGAAGCGCTTCGCGCAGGAGATGGAGGTCGTCAAGCGCGAGGACCGACTGGACACGATTGCGCGGGACATCGTCTACCACTTCCCCCGCCGCGGCTACCTGGGCAAGGGCATCGTCATCTCGGTGGACAAGTTCACCGCCGTGACGATGTTCGACAAGGTTCAGGCGCTGTGGAAGGCCGAGATCAAGGCGCTGAACGGCCGCATCACCGCGACGACCAACGACGTGGAGCGCCAGCGCCTGAAGCAGCTCAAGGCCTGGATGGGCGCGGTGCAGATGGCGGTGATCGTCAGCGAGGAGGCGGGCGAGGAAGAGAAGTTCGCGAAGAAGGGACTGGACCTCAAGCCGCACCGCCAGCGAATGAACGCACTGGATGAGCACGGCCACGACATCGAGTTCAACTTTAAGGACCCGGAGCACCCGCTGCAACTGGTGTTCGTCTGCGCGATGTGGCTGACAGGCTTCGACGCGCCGACGGTGAGCACGCTGTACCTCGACAAGCCCATGCGGGGCCACACGCTGATGCAGACCATCGCGCGGGCCAACCGGGTGAGCGGCCACGAGATCCTGGGCGTGGCCAAGCGTCACGGCGAGATCGTGGACTACTACAACGTCTTCCGCCGCATGAAGAAGGCGCTAAAGGACTACGCCGCCGGCCCCGAGCACGACGAGCTGCCGGTGCGGGACAAGAGTCATCTGTTCACGCTGCTGGACGAGGCCATGGAGCAGGGCCTGGCCTACTGCCAAAGCCAGGGTGTGCCGCTGCACGAGGCGCTGGACCGCGACGACGTGTTCACCAAGCTGGGCCAGTTCAACGGCTTTGCCGACACGCTGCTGGCCAGCGACGAGCAGCGCAAGTCCTTCAACGTCTACGAGAACACGATCTCCTCGCTGTACGAGGCCTGCAAGCCTGAGGTGCTGGGCCGCAAGCTGGGCCGCGTGGTGTCGGCCTTCCAGTACCTGCGCGGGGTGATGGACAGCATCGTCGAGCAGGTCGACATTGACAGCGCGGTGCAGCGCATCGAGGCGCTGCTGGACGCCAGCGTGGTGGTGGACAAGGCCGAGGCCTTTTCCGCCAAGGAGTTCGAGGCGCAGTACAAGATCGTGCAGCGCGGCAAGGCCTGGGACCTCAGCAAGGTGAACGTTGAGAAGCTGCGCGAGGAGTTCCAGCAGGCGCCTTTCAAGAACATCCAGATCGCCGACCTGCAGGCCTTTCTGCAGCGAAAGCTGGCCGAGATGCTGGCGCAGAACAGCACGCGGGTGGGCTTCATCCAGCGGCTGCAGAATGTGATCGACGCCTACAACTCCGGCGCCACGTCCACCGAGAACTACTACGACGAGCTGACCGCCTATGCCGAGGAGCTGAAGGAAGAGGCCGAGCGACACATCCGCGAAGGCCTGACCGAGGACGAGTTGGAGCTGTTCGATCTGCTGAATAAGGAGTCACTGACGCAGGAAGAGACCCAGCGCGTGAAGCTGGCCGCCAAGCACCTGCTGAAGCGCCTGGTGGAGGAGCAGCCCAAGGTGCTGATTCAGAACTGGCACCAGAGCGCGCAGACGCAGAAGCAGGTGCGCGCGGAAATCGAACGCGTGCTTGATGCGGACTTGCCGGAAAGCTATGACCGTACCACCTTCAAGCAGAAGTGCGACAACGTCTATGACCTTGCCGTTGAGTACGCGCTGCGCGGCAGGAAGTGGGCAGCATGAGCGCGGGTAGCGATGGATCGCAATGGATTTGTTCAACAACCGGTGACAGTGGCCGACCGCTTCGGGTCCCATGGCGTCCTGCGGCCAGCAGCTGACTTCGCCAGGTCACCTCCCACGCTTCACCGAGGCCCGAATGTCCAGGCCCCTTTAGCCTCCATGCGGCCAAGACCGGCGGCGCTGGATCAAGTGGGCCAACGAGCTGGCCAGGAGTGAGGGTGCGCCTGGTGTTGGAACGACCAAGATGCATGCCCAAGCAGCGATGGTGCGCGATATTAAACCGGCCCAAGAATCTGCGTGGCCTAGAACGAAGTTTCGGGCCGAACCCTACTTGAACATCTCCAACAGATCCTTGTCTTCATGCCGCTGCTCCCACGTGGAGAGAAAGCAGAAGCTCGCGCCGCTTTGCATGGCAGCCTTCTGGAACCCCGCCAGTTCCTCCTTCGTAACCGGGTACTCAACCGGATCAAAGTGCAGAATCCCCCACGGCTTGACGAAAGAGAACCCGGGCATGAGTTCCGAGAAGGTCGCCTTGAGCAGGGGCCGGATATTCGAAAAGTCCTTGATAGGACCCGCGCGATTGCCAAGGGCATGACACTGGCGACGGATGGTCCTGTCTCCACCGACCAAGCGCGCAATAAAATGGTCCTGGCGCACTTGGACGTAGATCAGCTGGCGGCGAAAAATTCTCATCTTGCTCTCAACTCCGCACGCTCAATCATCGCCCAAGTGCAACATACCCTTCCATCAATGCGCCGGCTCCGCCTTCAGCGCGCTTGAATCCCTTCGCAGCAGATACAGCGCAACCAAGAATGGCCACAGCGAGTTGATCGACGAGAACACGCGCTGGGTCAGCCCCCCATAGCCCTCCGGGTCCGCGCCCACCACGTTCAACCAGAGATAGACGATGCCCCCGATGCTCACCACAGCGGTCACGGCGTACGCCCTTCGGTTGGCCGACCACGCGCTCAGTTCGATGTGCGACATCGCCGGTGCAATGATATTGGCGATACCGATGGTGTAGAAGCCGTGCATCGGATGGCCCATGGGCCAGAGCCCGTTGGTCAGCATGGAAATGCCAAAGACCAACCAGCAGATTGCACCTACTGCAATCCGGCGACCGGACTCCCGCCATACCCCGATGGCAAATGCCACGAAGCCCATACCGGAGCCGATAGCCGCAATCCTGCCGCAGATGCTTGCAAGCGTTGGCGCCTGCAGCAGCTCGCTGGCGTGCTGGGCAAGCGGGTTGTAACCCGGCGCGAACACGGCAGCGACGCTGGTCCAGAACAGGAACCACGGAAGCGGGAGCAGACCCGCAGACAGAAGAAGTTGATTGCGGCGTAACACGTACAGTGATCCTTGTAGCGGCCTGCGCCAGTGGGTGGAGTCCGTTCAAACGCCGCAGAACCTTCCTGCTGCGGGCAGGACAGTTCCTGGTGACTACAGCGGTAGTCAGATTCTGCGTGACGCCCCGCGGGGTCAATAGGCAGAAAGTCACTCACGCATGGAGGCGAAATGCGCGGCATCCATCAGCGACCGTCGGACCAATGCTGTCGCATTTGGCGCGCCTTGCATCTCTGGCGGAAGGTTCTGACGACTCCGTTCCAGAAGTTCCGTTCGCCTTGCACGCCAAGGCTCTCGCCGCTTTCCTCGCTATGCGACAATGCCAAAAGCGTCTCGGATTTTGGCGGCATTGACCCCACTTCCTTGGCATTCCGAACAACAGCAGGTAATCGTTACTGCGCCACCGTGCATCGGTGGTCGGGACTCGAAAGCCCGTTTTGTTGGGAAGTAGTTTGCGCTTGCCAGCCGGCACCACCGCGCGTGGTGCCGGCTGGCAATCCGTCTGCCGGCTATGGCGGGCGGGGCGTGGGGGTCTTGTACCCGCCGGTTCCCAACATCCGGTTTTCGAGCCACGCTCTGCCCGCCACCTTTATCGGTGGCGGCTTCTGCCTGCATGCACGGCGCCCGCCATGACCACGCCGCACTCCCCGCCCCCACGCCCCGTCCAGGAAGCGCGCTCAAACGCACCAGCCCTGGTTCCCAACAGCCTCATCGCCATCCTCCACGCCATCGGCGCGGGCGCTGCGGCCGACGGCCAGCCTTGGCCCGAGCGGCATCACCTGCGCAGCCGGCAGATGCAGTTGTCCGACGCCGACTGCGCCCTCACCGGCCAGCGCGTCGTGCAGGAGATCCTGCTGGCGGCCGAGCGCACGCGCCAGAACGGCGAGCCGGAGCAATACGTCGGCGACCGGGTGATGGAGGGGCTGGTGATGGCCGATCTCGCGCTGACTGCCTTCATCCACGAGCGGATGCGACCCAAGGACTGAGCGCGCTTATGGCGCGGAGCTTTCTGCCTGTGTGCGGGGTGACAAATGAAGATGCACGGCCTTGCCGCTGCAGCGGTGTCCATCGCGGTGATTGGCGCGATGTGGGTGGAGTGGCCCGAGCCCGCGGGCGATCAGGTGTGGGCCTACCAGAAGCTGCGGCCGGCCGATTACCGCCTGCTGCACAGTGATGCGCTCGGCTTCGTGACCGCGAAGGCCCGCGAGGGCTTTGAATTGCATGCGCGCCATGCCAGCGCAACGTCCTTCGAGATCCGGTGCAAGGGCGTGCTGGTGATGGAGGTGGAGAACGCGCCCTCGCGTGTGCTGATCCGCATGCCCGGCGATGCCCGGTGGCGGGCGCCGGATATCGAACGGCTGCGTATCAGCTTCGAGCGTTGGCTGGATCTGCACCTGAGCCAGGGGCGATTGCTGGTGGAGAGTGCGGGGCCATCGTGGGTTGAGGCGCGGTTCGGGCGCTTCAAAGGGCTGGTGCTTGATGAGCAGCGGTGTCTGTTTGGGGCCCCAAGCCGCCGCCAGCCCCATCCCACCAACTACCTCAGTGCTGAAGTGCCATCGTAGGCTGACGCTCACAGTTGCGCTGCGCCTGCACCGCAAGGGGAACAGCAACTGGTCAGCGACCAAACCCCAGTGCCATCGCAACCACTTTTCCATCCCGGACGTAGAAGCAAGCATATGTTCCTTGAGCACCGCTACGTAGTAGCAATGGCGGCACACGCGGCGGGCTTGCCCGCTGCGTGCACCGCAATAGAAAGTTCACATCTTCATTTTACTTTGCTCTGCCTCGACGTCCTCCCTCTCGGCATGAGCACGCCAGCCATCTGCAACCGACAACAGCATTGCGCTGACCCGGGGGAAATGAGGCAACGCGTCAGACCAAGCCTGATAGCGCGCCGCTAGCTCACGCTCTTGGCCGCCGCCTTCATTTATGCCGCGCGAGTGTACTCCTCTCTTGTTGAAGCATTCCATCTGAAAACCGCTTTCCATATGCTCTGAGGCGAGCTCTTCAATGACACGGCACACGGCGTTGCAAGGCCACGTTTCACCCTGACGTTCAACCGGGCTATGTGCGAGAAGCGCACCAACTCGACGGTCTGTAGGCTCCTCAATTGCCGCGCCGCGGGAACGCGCCTTTACCTCAGACACCCAGCTCCGCAGCAGGCCTTCGTCAACCACTTCGCCTTCAAGTCCTGGAACTTCTTTGAACTCGTGGACGACCCTGAATGCTGCCCTAGCCTCCCGCTTGACATCCTCACCTATCTCTTCGTCTTGAGCCGCATCCTTTCGACGATACATCTTCGAGAGCAAGTCCACGAACAAGGCAGGCTCTCGCGCCATCAGCTTGAACAAGGTCAACTCATTACTCTCGCGATGCACGAACTGGAATAATGAGTATTCAAGCATCGCCACAGCAAATGGCGCCACATCCGCCCTTCCCCTCAGTTCTTCCAGTGTTCTCGCCAGATAGAATCTGAGCATATTCCCGTACCGCTCAAAGCCAGCATTAAGCTGGTCACACGATTCGATCAATAACTGTTCAAGGGTATCAGTTGGTACATCAACTGCTCGTTTGTTCAGCATGGCAAGCACATCAACACTCCGACGCGCGGTCTGCAGCTGAGTTATGGCATGCATCAGGTCGTCCATGGGGCCGTCGGACGGAAGAGACGAGGTCTTCTGCCAATACATGGCTTTAATATGAGAGCCTAAGCTATCAACCAGACTCCATGTAGACCTATTCGCCGGTAATGCCGCGAGCATCTTCACCGTCTGCTCATCAGATCTACTCAGCTCAGCCAGTCGAACTGCAAATCCCTCAAGCCATTTCTGCCCATATGCTCTCGCTCCACAAGCAGAAGCATAGTATGCCAGCTCATCCGGCACGGCTTCGTCATAATTTGCAATTATTAGAAGCTCGAAGAGCTCATCCATCGAGAGAGTCAATCCCGCCACTGTGCTTGCGACCAAGCCGGGTAGCTTCACAATTTTCGCAAGCGCAACGATTCCTTCAATACCGTCCCGATCCATTACTTTCTGCAGGACCTGCCTGCGAATTTCCTCCGGGTTAGCACCTGCGTCCCGCTCGTAATTTCCGACCATTGGGGTCCAGTCATCGAATACCAGCCGATCAACTGCAAGCGGATTAGGCGGCATGTGTCGATCCACAAGACCCTGCAGCTGCGTGAGTTGCTCATCCTTCATCGCCCACGCCGCGCTCGAGAAGTACTTGTTCCGCGCCAACTCGCCATTCAGCTTGTGCCACAATTCCAAACCCAATTCGACTTGATTCCCAGCCAGGAAGCCGTCCACGGCTTCAAGGACACTATCTCGATCCGTTGGCTGCATCTGGCCCAATGATCCGACAAGGATCGCCAGGCGCTCCTCCCGATCCTTCGCCAGCTCGATAGCTCGACCAACGATAGCGCTCTGAAAGTCCCAAACTAGCCCAAAGGTTACTTCTTCAGGTTCTTTCGGAGACTGGTCACTGAGCTTGGGCTTCCTCGTTGGTGAAGAGGAGTCGTGGTGCCGCGGCAGCAGCTTGCAGACGAGATCCCAAGCGATGTCAGGGTGAGCAGCAATGATCGCGTCGATGGTCACAATACGCTTTGCTTGAGACGCATATGTGCCGGGTGACCAAGGCACAAATATCTCACGCAGACTGTTGATCGGCCGCGTGACATGGTTTGAGCCCGGATCGGGGTCCAAGGCGGCAAGCCTTGCTAGCAGTAGGCACGCCCTTGTCAGGTAGCGAGGATTCCAGGCGATGGTCTCAAGCGCCCAAAGCAGTTCATGGTGCGCATATGCTCCGGTGTCGAAGGCATCATCAGCGTCGTTAGCCTCGCCAAAAATGCGGTTGGCATCGCCCTCATTGATAGATTCGAGGGCTGCCAGAAAAGGGGCAGGTGCGGCCTCTGCGAGAAGTGCAACCTGCTCTCCCAATCTAGCAATTGGTGCATAGCTCTTGCCCCAATCCGGCAACGCCAAGAAGAGTCTCTCAATATACTGCTGAATTGTTTGGCCCCGAATCTTGCGCGAGTTCTTTCCAGACATGGCAGCCATGATGAGAAGCGTTGTCGCCAGCCCGTCTCTTAACCATGAGCTGTAGCCGGCAGGTCCCGAGTTGGACAGGCTGAATTTTTGATCTCGTGCAGGCTTCTCTGGCTCATGACTAAACACCTTGATCACGGCCTCTCCCAACCGGTCAAAGTCGCGCTCAGTCAGCACTTCTTGGTAAAAGAAAAAGGCATCAACGGCGGCGCGAACCTGCCAGACCTCTTCCTCTCTGTCTATCGGGCGGTCGGACATCACCAGCGTCTTGACAAGCTCTCTCTCAATGTCTCCGTACCTCGGAACCTCAGCTAACTCGGCAACCACCTCGCGATCCTTTTCGAGGTCGCTGGACCATCCACCAGCCAAGAATGCCGGTACTAGAGCCGCTACCATCGGCAACCATTCAGGGTCCTTCGGTCTCACCTTATGCTTGAGCCTCTTCAGGATGGTCAGACTTCGTCCGCAGCGGTGAGCCAGCTCATAACCTTCACCATGCTCCATCCCCATACTCGCAAAGCCCTCAGCCATGGCCGAGGCCGTGGGGCGTGGCAACGCGTTATGGCGACGATTCGCGACACCCGTAACAGCGGATAAGGTGGGACAGTTGTTTCCCAGCTTGCCAGCCATGGGCTCAGCGTCGCCAGTTACCAGGAAACACATGTTGCTATGCTTACTGAAGAAGCGGGCGGCCGACTCACTGCGAAGAATAAGCGTTCGACTCTCTAGATCTCGACGGACATCGTCAGGTGCGCTTCGGATCGCAGCGACCGAGAAAGCAATTACTTCCTCGGACGTTTCCGCGCCAAGGAGTGTCGACTTGGCCGGCCCGGAGAGATGAGCGATGATTTCGTCAGCCTCCGTCTTTCGGCCCGCGATCACCAGCTTCTCGCTCAGCTCAGGCTCGAACTGAGTTGAGAATTCTTCCCAGTACTCATCTGTGCTAAGTGCGCCTTCCTTGGGTGCCCTGCCAAGATAGTCCCGCGCATATCGGGCAGCGATTGCAGGATGCTCCCCCAACCAGTGAGCCAATTCGGTACCGTCTATGCAACGAACCTCCTTCCACTTTCCTTCCCGATTCCGATCATCCTGCCAATCGGCGATCTTCTTCCTCGGTGTATCCCAAGTCGTTAGATTTACGATGACCAACGTGTTCTTGGACATCACCTCAGCTGAGCTCTGCGCCGTTCTTTTCTGATAGTCGGCGTTCGCCTTAGTCTCTGCTGCACCCGTACCGAACTCCCACTTGGAGCAACCCTCTGGCACGCGTCCTTGGCCAACGGGCACCTCAAGATCACCATCCCATCCGCGGACTTGGCCCTTTTCACCGTGCGGAAACCTGAGTCGATGTGACTCACTAACTGTTGCATTGATGAGATCAACCAACATCTTCATAAGATGAGCGCGCGCATCCACGCGATCTGCCCAAGCCTCCAAGGCCTTTACATCAATCCACTCCACTGTTGCCTCCGTGCCAGAATGCCCAGGCTTGGCCCAAGCGAGTTTTTTGGGAGAGCTCGCACCACAGCCCCCCCTCCTCAGCGGATCCTGCACGCCCCAAGTGAAAGAGAGACAGTCGCCTGCTGCCATTCTTATGTGAGGTTCGTCGCGCTTTCAAGTGCCGCGCAGGAGGGATAGGCTTGGGCTGGATTAGGTAGCAACCTCCTGTAGTTCTGTCTCTGCCGAACCCAAGACCCAGCCCTCCAGAGTGCGAGGATTCCAGAATTCTGCGAAGCAAGAGCAACAGAAAGAAGCAACGATTCGGTGCGTATGGCGCCTCGCGCTCAGACCATCCTGCCGACCGTGGGCGAACCGCCGAAACACCGAGCTCCTTGTTCCATAACCTACTGTGGTGTGCAACGACGTTTCGCGCCACGCTGGTGACATGCAGCCAGTTTGCGAAGACTGGCGCGGCCAGCAGCATCTCCCCCGCAACAGCCTTCTGTTCTCTGGAGTGCAGCGCTTTGTAGAAACGAGAAAGCGAGCCGAGCGACATGACTTCTGTCGCCATCCAGATCGGTACTCTGGGAATGCGGGTGAGGCGTACTTGTCCTTGTAGTGCCGAATAAACGCCTCCTTGGAGCGCGTCACTTCACTTTCGACGCCGCCGAGCCAATCCGCATACTCCTGCCCGATGAATGCCAGATTGCGCGGCTCCAAATGGCCGAAGGCGCCATAGGAATGGGCAAAGTGGTACGTGAGCACGGTCCGCGTTGCGACCTCGATATGGCCAACGGCCTCCATTACCAGGTCTCGAAGGGCCCTATCGAATTCATAGAGACTGACCGCTTCTTTGAATGTCGCTTGAGCTCGGAAGCTGTCGCTACCGGACACACGCTGTGTGTAGAGATAACCCATGAGGCGGTAGTAGCTAACACGCCGCAGATAGCGATTGGCGTTGGCGACCTCGCCGATGGCAAGCCCGCGCTGCTGGAGGAGATCCAACTGCTCCTGAATCGACAGGGGTGGTTTACGGTAGTGAGTCATCCTGACTCCAATCAGCGGACAAAAAAAACCCGCCAATTTGAGCATGTCGCGAACTAGCGCGTCAGAGGCTTGGCGGGTGTGTTGGGTGAATTTTAGCGCCCCTTTTGCTTACCTTCAAGTAAATGTGTGTAGTTCCGTGAAAGGCAAATACCTGTACGAAAAGCACTTCATAGGGAATTGTCTTGGATTTCCGCAGTCTCGCCGGCGCAGATCCAGTGAGGTGAAAGGCCGGCCCGGGCGAGCCGCAATGGCCTATTCCTCGGCGTTGCTCCACTTGATGCCGGTCGAATTCCGTCACTCAATTGCAGAGGCCAGCTGCCCGGAGCTAGAAGCCAAACTTCAACGGATCAATTGACTGCCAGAATCCTCCTAGTCCATTCACCAGCAACTTCCGATAGCCCTCGAAGAGCACCTGCCGCAGCATCAAGCATCCCTCTGCAGGAATCCACACATGAGCCTGGCGCTGGTCCACAGCCGTGCCCGCGCCGGGGTCGATGCCCCACTGGTGCGGGTGGAGGTGCACCTCTCTGGCGGCCTGCCTGCCACCCAGATTGTCGGCCTGGCCGAGACCAGCGTGCGCGAATCGCGCGAGCGCGTGCGTGCCGCCCTACTATGTGCGCGCTTTGACTTTCCGCAGCGGCGCATCACCTTGAACCTGGCACCCGCCGACCTGCCCAAGGAAGGTGGGCGTTACGACCTGGCGATTGCGCTGGGCATTCTTGCCGCGAGTGGTCAAGTCGATCCGCAGTCACTGCTGCAGTACGAATTCCTGGGCGAGCTTGGCCTGACCGGTGAACTGCGGCCGGTGGCGGGTGCGCTGCCCGCCGCGATCGCGGCGGCAGACGCCGGGCGCATTCTGGTGGTGCCGCCGGGGAATGCCGCAGAAGCCGCACTGGCCGAGCATGCCGATGTACGCGTAGCGCGTACGTTGCTGCAGTGCTGCGCCGGGCTGGGCAATCCGCGCCTGTTGCCGCCCGTGGAGCGCGTGGACACGACACCGTTGCCACTGCCCGATCTGGCCGACGTGCGCGGGCAGGCGCACGCACGACGCGCGTTGGAAGTGGCCGCAGCGGGTGGGCACCATCTGTTGTTGATCGGCAGCCCTGGCTGCGGCAAGACGCTGCTGGCCTCGCGCCTGCCCAGCCTGTTGCCGGATACCGAAGAAACCGAGGCACTGCAGCTGGCCGCGATTGCCTCGGTGAGTGGCGAAGGGCTGGACCCACGGCGTTGGCGGCAGCGTCCCTTCCGGGCACCGCACCACAGTGCCAGCGCGGCCGCATTGGTAGGCGGCGGCAATCCACCCTGCCCCGGCGAAATCTCGCTGGCCCATCACGGCGTGCTGTTCCTGGATGAGCTTCCAGAGTGGAACCGCAGTGCGTTGGAAACTCTGCGTGAGCCGCTGGAATCCGGCCACATCCGCATCGCCCGCGCGGCGCGCAGCGTGCAGTACCCCGCGCGATTCCAACTGGTGGCTGCGATGAATCCCTGCCCGTGCGGCTGGGCCGGTGACCGCAGCAACCGCTGCCTGTGCAGCGACGAGCGCATCAACCGTTACCGTGCGCGGGTGTCTGGTCCGTTGCTGGACCGTATCGACCTGCACATCAGTGTGGCGCGCATGGACGCAGTGGAGTTGCGGGAGAGCACGCCGCTGGGGGAGCCCAGTGCTGCGGTACGTGCACGGGTGGAAGCCGCCCATGCCAAGCAGCAGGTGCGTGGCGGGCTCAACGCGCATCTGCCGCCGGCGGCACTGCGGGCCTGTACCCGACTGAGCGAGGCAGATCAGGACATGCTGGAACAGGCCATCGAGCGCCTGCAGCTGTCGGCGCGGGCGATGCACCGGATTCTGCGGGTGGCGCGCACGATTGCCGATCTGGCGGGTTGCGAAACGATCCAGACGGCGCATCTGGCCGAGGCCATTGGCTACCGGCAGTTGGACCGCGGGAAGGCGAGCACGTAATCGCAGCGTGCAGAATCAGGCCGCGTCATGCGGGCACACGTTCAAAAAGATCCGGCAGCCATTCCGGCTTGAACAGGGAAGCAGGCTGTTCTCTCATCTCTTCTACGCGCCACCATTTCCACGCCCTGATCGTGGCATTTTCCTCCTCCGTCCATCCTTCACGCTGGATGTCGGGCTGGTTGGGGCTGCGGACCAGAAAATACTCTTCCAGCCATCGCGCGGGCGTTGATCGGGCGACCGCGTAGACGGCATCGCGCTTTTCCAGCCGCACGCCTATCGGCAGATCCAATCCGGTCTCCTCCCTGAGCTCACGCCGTGCGGCGTCCGCATATCCCTCCCCGGGCAGAAGCTCCCCACCCGGTGTAGCCCAGAAGGGAGCGTGGTGTTCATCGTGATACCGGAACAGCAGCACCGCATCCTCAGCAACGATCACAAGGCGTGCAGATCGTCTGATTTCCATCGTTTCCCGTCCTTACCGGCCCGCCCCAGAATAGGCCAAAAGCAGGCGGACCGAGATAAAGCCATCAACGCGTGTCGATTCCTGGCCAGTGATTCACTTTCCCGGCGTGGGCGCTTGTCGCCGGACGGCAACGGACGCCATGCGGCGGCTGACAAGGCCGAAGAGGTCCTGCAGTTCGGCTGCGCGCTCGGGCGTGCTGTTGCTACCGAAAAGCACACGCGCCAGCGCGGCTTCACGGGTGTCATGCGGGAACCGCAGGCGGTCCCGGTACACCTTCTGGCACACCAGCCAGGCCCGGCGCAGCCCGCCGCCGGGCAGCGGGCGGACCACGCGTTCGTAGACCTGCCAGAACTGGTATTCGCCCTGCAAGTCGATCGCCGGCGCCACGGAAAGCGCCGGCCGGGGCCGTCGTGGGCCGCCGATGCCGAACAATCTGGTTGGCGGGGTGTGCTGTGCCATGCCAACAGAATGACCCAGCAACATTGTGGGAACCTTGCGTCGCCGCCAGAAAATCCCTGTTGATTGCGCAAGGCGGGCTTCCGGGCGGGTTTTGGCGTCAGAGCCCTTTACCGTGCAAAGGGATCTGACCCCGGCCTTCGTTGCCTCAGAACGTCATCGAGGTACTGAACATCAGTTGCCGTGGCGCGCTGCGCTGCAGCGTCTGGTAATCCCCCGAGAATGACGAGCCGGCGATGGTGGCGGTGCCGATGTTGTGGCGGTTGAGCAGGTTGCTCACGTCCAGCCGCAGCTCCAGGCCGGGCACGGCGCTGTCGGCACCGAAGCGGTAGGCGGCATAGGTGTTGACCTGCCAGAAGGTCGGCACGCGGATGTCGTTCTCGTAGGTGAAAGGCTGGCGCAGGTACGAGGTGCTGGTTGCACCAAAGCGCCAGTCACCGAAGTGCGCGGACAGGTCGCTGACCAACGAGATCTGCGGGTAGCCCGGCTGCGCGTTGCCCTTTATCGGGTACACCGTGTCGCCCACCACGAAATCGCTGTCGTAGTACGAACGGGCCACGGCCACGCCCTGGTAGAACTGCAGGTGGTCGCTCAGGTCGGCGGTGATGCCGAGGTCGGCGCCGATCACGTGCATCTTCGGCATCAGCCGCACGGTGTTGATCTGCGCGAACTGGGTACCGATGGCGGCCGACAGCAAGCGGTTGCGGATGTCGTTGTAGAACACATCGCCGGTGATCGTCAGCCGGTCGAAACGATGCGATGCGCCCACGGTGAGGTTCCAGTTCTTCTCCGGCCGCAGCGTACCCGCCACGCGGTCAAACTCCTCCTGGTCGGTGATGGTCCACGCTGAGGCGGTGTAGCCGATGTTGCCGCGCTGGGCGACGCGGTAGCCGTTCATGGTGTTGGCCAGGTCGATGAAGGCATCGGTGGATCCGGTCGGGCTCCAGAACAGCGAGACATGCGGCAGGAAGTTGCTCTTCGCGCGCAGCGTGCCGTTCACCGGCCGGTCCTTGGCATCACCGAGGCCGCCGCCGCGGGTGCGGAAGTCCACGGCCTTGAAGCCGACACCCAGCTTCAGCGTGTCGTTCAGCACGATGTCGCCCTGCAGGTAGAACTGGCGCGAGCGGGTCACCCAGCTCGACGCGTTGTCGGTCTTGAACGCCGGACCATACACATCGAACGGACCGGTGGCTTTCAGCGGCGGGCCCTCGCCCAGCAGTGGCTGCTGGTACCACTCGGTCTTGGCTGCGGCCTTGCTCTTCTCCTGCCAGAAACCGGCAGTGAAGGTTTGCGCGCCGGTCTCGAACTGCAGGTTGACCATGCCACCCAGCCGATTCACACGCGGCGTCTGCACCTGTTCGGAGAACGGCGCGCCGTTGGGCGACGGTACGGTCGGGTCGGTCAGCGTGGCTTGGGTGTGGCTGTTGGCGTTGTACAGCTGCACGTTGCCGCTCAGCGCGGGGCTGATCAGGAAGCGATGGTTCACCGAGGACACGCGATCGCGCGTGATCTGGCCGGTGTCGTACGGAATCAGTTCGGACAGCTCACCGCAGGTGTATGCACCACAGGACTTGTCGGCGTTCTCCGGCGAGGCCACGTAATACGCCCAAGCGTAGTCCGGGTAGAAGATGTCGGCCTTCCAGCCCAGCTTGCGGATCATGTCGAAGGAGATGTTGTTGTAGCCCCAGACCTTGGCCTTGCTGTCAGAGAGAAACACAGTGAAATCGCCCCAGGCGACATCCTGCTGCAGCTTCAGGTCGCCACGCAGGAAGTTCTGCGTGCCCTCGCCCTGGTACTTGTCGGCGGACACGCGCTGCAGGTCGACCAGCACTTTCGGGCCATGCTCGCCGAGCTGGCCGCTCTGCCCGGACACGGTGGTGACCGACGTGTTGTTGCTGCCCACGCCCTGCTTCACGCGCAGGCTGGGCGTGTCCTGCAGCTCGCGCAGGCGGTACTCCAGGCTGCCGCCGTTGACGCTGCTGGAGAACACGCTGACCGGTGCGCCACCGGGGCTGACCGTGATCGCGCCGATGCCATCGGGCACGCCCACGTTCACCACGCTGGTGCCGGTGAGCGAGAGGAAGCCGTTGTCGTTCAGCGGCACGCCCTCGAAGGTAATGCCCATTTCATTCATGCGGAAGCCGCGCACGAACAGGCTGGTCGCCGAGATATCCAGGCCCAGCCCGTCGGTGGCGGTGTAGCTGGCGCCCGGTACCTGCTTCAGCATGGCCAGGCCATTGTTGCCGGTGACCATCGCGTCGAGGTCTTCGGCCTTGATGATGTAGCGGTTGGGACCGACCACCTGGGTCGGTGCCACGGCCGCACCGCGCGGTGTGGCAATGACCTGCAGGGCGTTGAGCGTGGTGGGTGTGTCGAGCGCGGTGTCGTGCGTGTCTGCTGCGTACGCAGGTGCGGTGATCGCCGCGATGATGGCCAGGGCGAGGCGCGTCGTGGGTGGGGTGTTCATGGGCAGATCCAGGTGCAGGGAGAGAGCGGCGCAGGCGCACGCCCAGCGCGTTGCAGCACCGGTGTCGGCGCCCTGGCTGGCGGTGCGATCGCGTTGAGGGGGTGACGGCGCGCTGCGCGCCGGTCAGCAGACGAAGACGATCATCTGCCGTGGGATTCGGTGGGGTGATTTCGACGTGCGAAATTCTTGCATCGCACTGCCGCATCCGCCATTGCACCGTGGTACAGCGCGGCTATACGCAGGTATCGTCCTGTCCGGTATCTTCAGATACCCGATTCCAGATTGGCAGGAGCCTTGATGACCCGCTGGACCACCTGGAAAGCAATAGCCAGCGTTGGCATGATGTTGCTTTCGTGCATGGAAACTGCGCTATCGCACGACAGAGTTGAAGTGCGTTCCCCACAGCGTCTGGATGCCCTGATCGACGCGCTGGTCACCACGCCGTCGCCGATCAGCCCGGCCCAGCTGCATGAGCTGGGCATCATCGCGCCGTTTTCCTTTGAGAAGGATGCAGGACCGCGCATCTACCGGTCACAGCCGATGCTGACCGCCGATGGCTATGCCATCGACAATGTGGAGTATCGCGTGATACGCGGCAAGGACGATGACATCCGCCTCCTGTTCGTCACGTTCGTGGATACGCCATGCTTCCCACTGGAGCGGTTGGCTAAGCGTTATGCCCTGCAGCCATTCATCTATCCACCCAGCCATGGTGCGCCATTGAGCGCGCGGAACCACGAGCAGCACCATTCGCTCACCGTAGGAGCGCAGGAGATCATCATCCGCAGCCAGCGCGATGCTCCGCACTGCGTGCTGGGCCTGAGGCGCTGAGCGCCGCTTGGTGCCTCAACGCAGTACGTAGGCCTCGATCGCACGCGCCACGCCTTCGTCGGCATTGCTGCTGGTCTCAAACCGCGCCACCGCCTTCACCGCATCGATGGCATTGCCCATCGCCACGCTGGTGCCGGCGTACTGCAGCATGGTCAGGTCGTTCTCCTGGTCACCGATGGCCATCACGTTGGCGCGGTCGATGCCCAGGTGCTCGGCCAGCTTCTGCAGGCTCGGGCCCTTGCCGGCGCGGTGGTCGAACACTTCCAGGAAGAACGGCGCACTCTTCAGCACCGCGAAACGTTCGGTCAGCGCGCTGGGCAGGCGCGCGATGGCGGCATCCAGCACGTCAGGCGCGTCGATCATCATCAGCTTGATGAAGGACATCGACGGGTCCATGTCCTCCACGCGGCGATACGACAGCGGCATCCGCGAGAGATGCGAGTCGGCCACGGTGTAGTAGCTGATGTCCTGGTTGGGCGTGTACATGCGCTGGCTGTCCAGCGCCTGGAAGTGCACGCCCAGGTCGCGGGCGACCTGCTCGCAGAACAGGAAATCGTCGAAGCTGAGCGGATACTCGACCACGGTTTCGCGGGTGCCGATGCGCTGCACCAGGCCGCCATTGCAGGCGATGCAGTAGTCGTCGTTGCCGTTGATGCCGAGCTCGTGCAGGTACGGCGCCAGGCCGGGGACCGGGCGGCCGCTGGTCAGCACGATGTGCACGCCCAGTGCGCGCGCCTGCGCGATGGCCTTCCTGGCGCGGGGGGTGAGCTGGTGCGACGGGTCCAGCAGGGTGCCATCCATGTCGATGGCGACCAGTTCGATGGTCGATTGCCTGCGGCCCATGTCCATTGCGTTCAACTCGTGCGGGGCACGCCAGTTTACCCCCTCATGCCCGGTTCACCTCTTTGCCCACGTTGGCCGGGATACTTCTGGAGCCTGTGCGTCCCCCACCGCAGGACGGCCCGTTGACCGCCCTTCCCTGGAGAACCTTACGACGCATGACCTACCATGCCCCCGAAACCGACGACAGCGCGCCCCTGGCCCAGCAGATCGAGCAGATGATCGACGAACTGCCCGGCGACCAGGTGCGCGTCGGCACCCTGCTCAGCGCGCTGGGCGATGAGGGCCTGCTGCTGATCGTGATCCTGCTCTCGGCCATCTTCATCATCCCGGTGTCGATTCCCGGGCTGAGCACCGTATTCGGGGCCTCGATCCTGCTGATCGGCCTGAGCCGGGTGCGCAACCGCCCGCTATGGGTGCCACAGAAGCTGGCGCGCCGCGAGATCGCCACCGACAAGCTGAAAGCCAACCTCGGCCGTGCGCTGAAATGGGTGCACCGCATGGAGCGGCTTTCGCGGCCGATGCGGCTGGCGGTGATGGTGCGCTCGAAGAAGATGATGCGCCTGAACAACCTGATGCTGGTGTTTGCGACCCTGCTGCTGATGGCGCCGGCCGGGCCGATTCCCTTCAGCAACACGCTGCCGGCGCTGGCGCTGATGTCGTTTGCGATTGGCTTCATCCAGCGCGATGGTGCGGCGGTGGCGGCCGGGTACGGCTTCGTGGTGGCCACGGTGGTGTACTTCGGCGTGCTGCTGGGCGGCGTGGGGTTCGCCGCCGAATCGGTGTTCAGTGGGTTCCGCAGCAGTACCGCGGAACTGTAGAGCCGAGCCCACGCTCGGCTGCTCTTCGTTCGTTGCGCGGAGACCCGCGCGCTGCGCGCGTAAGCCGAGCATGGGCTCGGCGCTACAGAATTACTTGGCCGACACCCGCCACACCACGTCGCCCACGTCGTCGGCCACCAGCAGCGCGCCCTCGGCATCCATCGCCATGCCGACCGGTGCGCCCATCAGGGTCTTCTCGTCCTTCGAGGCGAAGCCGCTGACCACGGTCTGCGGCCGTCCCGTCGGCTCGCCGTCCTTGAACGGTACGTACACCACTTCGTAGCCACTCAGTGGCGAGCGGTCCCAGCTGCCGTGCTCGCCGATGAAGGCGCCGCCGTGGTACTGCGCCGGCAGTGCCTGGCCGGTGTAGAACAACAGGCCCAGCGGTGCCACGTGTGAGCCGATGGCATAGTCCGGCACGATCGCCTTGGCCACCAGGTCCGGCCGCTGCGGCTGCACGCGCTCGTCCACGTGCTGGCCGTAGTAGCTGTAGGGCCAGCCGTAGAAGCCATCTTCCTTCACCGAGGTGAGGTAATCCGGCACCAGGTCGGCACCGATCTCATCACGCTCGTTGGCCACTGCCCACAGCTGGCCAGTGCTCGGCTCCCAGTCCAGCCCGGTCGGGTTGCGGATGCCCGACGCATAGATGCGGCTGCCACGGGTGGCCACGTCCACCTCCAGCACCACCGCTCGGCGGTATTCAACGGCCAGGCCGTTCTCGGTGATGTTGCTGTTGGAGCCGACGCCCACGTACAGCTTGCGGCCATCGCGGCTGGCCAGCAGTTCCTTGGTCCAGTGATGGTTGATGGTGCTGGGCAGGTCGGTGAACTCGCGGCCCTTGTCGGACATGCGGGTTTCGCCGGGCGCGTAGTGGTACTGCATGATGTTGCCGGTGTTGGCCACGTACAGCGTGTCGCCGATCAGCTGGATGCCGAACGGCGAGTGCAGGCCTTCGATGTAGACGTGCTGGGTCCAGGTGTTCGTGCCTGGCGAGCGGCGCAGCAGGGTGACCCGGTTGCCGCCCTTGCCGGCCTTGCCCGAGCGCGCCTTCACCTTGCCGGCGATCCACTGCTTGGGTGTGGTGACCGGCTCTTCGCCGGGGCCATTGCCTTCCACCACCAGCACATCGCCGTTGGGCAGGGTCAGCAGCCGGCGCGGGTGCTGCAGGTTGGCGGCGATGCGCTCGATCTTCAGGCCTTCGGCCACCGTGGGGGCCTGGCCGTCGGCCCAGCCCACGCCCTTGGGCACCTGCATCGGCGGCATCAGGAAGTTGGCCGGCTTGGGCAGTGGCGGCTGCGGTCCCGACTGGTCGGCCGGGTGGTATTCGGCCTTGCCGGCGCAGGCCGACAGGGTGACGGCCACTGCCAAGGCGGCCACGGTGTGCAGGATGTGCTTAGCCATGACGACCTCCCTGCAGCACCGGCGGCTGCGATGACAACAGGATCAGGCCCAGGGCGATCAGGGCCACGGTCAGCGCCGACAGGATCGTGCCCGGCACGGCAACGGCATACGCATCACGGCTGTGCACGAAGGCGTTCCAGATGGCCAGCACCACCGCGACCAGGTTGAGGAAGAAGTCGATGCGGTCGATACGGGTAGCCGTGCCGTTGCGGCGCCAGACCGCGAACAGGTTGATCAGGCGCGGAATGACGGCGATCAGCAGGCCGAAGGTGATCAGCCAGGCGGCGGCCTTGCCCCACATCACCTCGGCGCTGTTGAGGTAGATCGCGTCGAAGATCAGGGCACCGACGAAGAAGCCGAAGGGTATCGGGTTCAACAGACTGAACAGCGTGGTGCCGAGGCCGCGATGGGCCTGGGCGAGCGGATTGACCATCATCGTGCTCCGTGCGGAAGGGTGCACGGGCTGTAGTAGCACAGCGTGATGTGAGGGCGCGCGATGATGCCCCGGCGGGGCTGCCGCATCCGCCGGGAGGGCACCGGGCTACGCGGGTTCGTCCTCGCGCACCTCGTGGAAGGGCAGCATCGTCTCGAAGCCAAATTCGTGTTCCATGCTGGTGCGGACCAGGCCGCCGATGGCGTAACGGCTGGTGTTGGCATGCACGTCTATGCCACCGGGCCGCCACTCAGTGCGCAGATGCAGCGTCTCTGCGCGGCGCATGACGATCCGTTCCTCCTGCAGCAGTGCGCGACGGTGTTTCTTCATCAGCAGGCGCAGCGGTTTCACCGTGGTGATGCCGAATGCTGCCAGCTCGGGCAGCAACTCGGCGATATCGGCATCGTCGCCGTAGTCGTGGCTGCGCGTATGCACGGACAGCACCACCTTGCGGATGGCGGCAACCGAGAGCGGGGTCTGGTCCGCGCGCACACGGCCGCGCTTCCGTTCGTTCTTCATGTGTGTGGTCATCTGCACGTAGTTCTCCCTGTCTCCCACAACTCAGATTCAACCGCGCGAAGACCGCGTGAAGATGCTTGTGCGCACTGTCATAACCAGACGTACTAAGCGTTTGTGACGCAATTGGCACATCTGCAGATTGCTTGTGTGAAGAGGTAGGGGGTTCTCCGTTGTGTCGCGTTTGGCTCGTTGCGATGGGGCAGATCCGCCCCGCCGTCCTGCCATGCCGATTCACAACAGAAGGATTCGTGTATGAAGCGACACACGCAACGCACCGCGCCACCGCGCTCCGCGCGCCTGGCCCTCGCCACTGCCCTGGTACTGGGCAGCCTGGCCGTCACCGCCCAGGCCCAACAGGCCGATCCACTGGCGGCAATCCAGTGGCACCTGCTCAACACCGGGCAGACCGTCCCGGCTGACACACTGCCGGTGGCCGGCAACGACCTGAACGTCGATGGCCTGTTCCGCAATGGCATCCGTGGCCAGGGCGTCACCATCGCCATCGTCGATGACGGCCTGCAGATCGCGCATCCGGACCTGGCGGCCAACGTGGCCGCTGTAGCCGGCAAGAACTTCACCAATGGCTCGAACAACCCCACCCCGTCCAACCCGGATGTCGACAACCACGGCACCATGGTCGGCGGCATTGCGGGCGCGGTGGGCGCCAACAACCTGGGCGTGCGCGGTGTGGCGCCGGCGGCGACGTTGAAGGGCTTCAACCCGATTTCGCGCTCGGCCCTGGGCAACCAGCAGAGCAACATCGAGTACGCCTGGTGGGACGGCGCGGAATCGGCCGACGTGCAGGTGTTCAACAACAGCTGGGGTGCCGGCCCGGGCAATCCGAACCTGCCGTTGGCGTACAGCGAAAACACGATCCGTTCGTATGAGCAGGCACTGTCGGGCACGCGCGGTGGCCGTGGCGGCATCTACGTGAAGTCGGCCGGCAACAACTTCAACAATGCCTCGATCAGCCAGACCCAGGACGTCTGCACCACCGACACCAAGAACCGCAACACCGGCTGCGTGCCGGCCGGACGCGATCCGCGCAACAACCTGTTCAACGTGATCACGGTAGGCGCGGTGCGTGCCGATGGCGTGCGCTCGTCGTATTCCTCCACCGGCTCGGCGCTGTGGGTGTCGGCCTTCGGCGGCGAATACGGCCTGCAGGCCCAGTACGCCCCCGGCCTGGTGGCACGCGCGTACGACCCGGCTATCGTCACCACCGACGTGACCGGATGCGCGCAGGGCAGCAACAAGAACACCAACCGCCAGAACACCCTGGACAGCAACCTGTCGGCCATCGACAGCACCTGCAACTACACCGCCAAGATGAACGGCACCTCGGCGTCGGCGCCGATGGTCTCGGGCGTGGCGGCACTGGTGCTGGAAGCCAACCCGAACCTGTCCTATCGCGATGTGAAGTACATCCTGGCCACCACCGCCACCCGCAACCACCCGAACCAGCCGGCGGTGACGCTGGCCGACGGCCGCACGCTGGTGCCGGGCTGGACGGTGAATGCTGCCGGCCGTGCCTACAGCAACTGGTATGGCTTCGGCGTGGTCAACGCTGCACGCGCGGTGCAGGTGGCCGAGAACTTCCAGTCGCTCGGTGCGCTGGTCGACAGTGGCTGGCGCAACACCACGCGTACCGTGGCCATTGGCAACACCTCGGCCGCCGCCGCACGCCTGACCTTCCAGCTGGCCAACGGCGCGCGCAACATCGAGAGCGTGCAGCTGGGCTTCCGGGTCAACCACCGCAACACGCGCCAGCTGCAGTTCGTGCTGGTGTCGCCCAGCGGCACCCGCAGCGTGGTGCAGCCGGCGTTCACCGCGATCGGTTCGGGCACGGGTGGCGCGCAGAGCAACTTCACCAGCTGGGACCTGCTGTCCAGCAATGCCTTCCTGGATGAGAATGCCACGGGCACCTGGACGCTGGAAGTGACCGACATGGGGCAGGCCGCGACCGCTGCATCGCGCGGCAACCTCGAATTCTTCAAGATCCGCGTTCTGGGGCACTGATGATGAAGACCACCATTCTGTTGAGCACGCTCGCCTTCGCGGCGATGACCTCTCCTGCCCGGGCGCAGAGCTCGGGGCAGACCCCTCCAGCCAGGACCCTGTCGACCGTGGATGCGCAGGAACTGAAGGCCTCCGCTACCGGCCGCACGTTCGATGTGGGCGGCACGCGTTTCCAACTGTCGCCCTCGGCCACCGTGAAGCAGGCCAGCGGCGGCCAGTTCACGATCACCCCGCAGGCGGCGGCGACCACCAGTTCGCGCACCAAGCGTTCGCTGGATGGCGCAACGGCGGCACCTGCCGATGCCGGCGCCGGCAAGTTCGCGGCGGCGGTCTCCCGTGACGGCGCGCCGGTGGTGGCGACCTCCCGGGTCAAGGTGTTCTTCACCGATGCGGCCTCGGCCCAGCGTGCGGCTACGGCTACCGGCGGCACCGTGGTGAAGGTCTCCAAGGCGTCGGGCCAGGCCATCGTGGAGTATCCGTCGGTGAACGCGGCGCTGGATGCGACCACCAGGCTGCTGTCCACCGCCGGTATCCGCGCCACCGAGCCGGACGTGGTGCAGTGGGAAGAGACCAAGTAAGGCGTTGAGTGGTGCCCCTGGCCGGTTGGCTCTCCTGGCCGGCCGGGGGATGGGTGTGCGTTGCGACTGTCTGGAGCCGCTTCGGTAGATGCCAACCTTGGTTGGCAATGCCCGTTCACGGCATCCGCGGGTGCGGCGTCCAGAATGCAGTAGCGCCGGGCCATGCCCGGCGGAAGATTTCACCGCACGGTGGGAATGTGCCAACCAAGGTTGGCAAATACCAAAGCAGGGTCAGGCCAGGGCTGCAAGGGCCTGCACCAGTGCATCCATCTGCTGCGGCCGGGTGAACACCGACGGCGTCACCCGCACGCAGGCGCCGGAGTCCAACCCGTCACGATGCGTGGTGAACACGCGGTGTTCGTCCAGCAGGCGCTGCTGCAGCGCGATGTTGTCAGCCACGCTGGTGCGCCCGCGCAGGCGGAAGCTGGCCAATGCGCTGGCCAGCGCCGGATCAGGCGAAGACAGCACTTCGATATGCGCCATCTGCCGCGCAGGCACGGTCCAGCGCTCGCGCAGGTAGCGCAGGCGCGCCTGCTTGTTGGCCGCGCCGATACGCTGGTGCAGCGCGATCGCTTCCGGCAGCGCCAGGTAAGCGGCGAAGTTGACCGTGCCGGTGTGCACACGGCTGCCCACGCGGCCATCGTCGGTCTCGCCCATGTACGGGTCGAGGTCCGCAACGCGGCCCTTGCGCACATACATCGCGCCGACGCCGACCGGCGCACCGATCCACTTGTGCAGGTTGATGCCAACGAAATCGGCCTTGAGCTGCGGCACCGCGTAGTCGATCTGGCCAAACCCGTGTGCTGCATCAACGATCACGTCGATGCCGCGTGCCCGCGCACGTTCGGCGATTTCGGCCACCGGCAGCACCAGTCCATGGCGATGGCTGACCTGGGTCAGCAGCACCAGTTGCAGGCGTGGCAGCCGCGCGAACGCGGCCTCGTAGGCCTGAAGGATCTGGGCATGGTCGGGCACTGCCGGCAGCGCAATGCGCTCGACCTGCACGCCGCGGCGCCGCTGCAGCCAGCGCATGGCGCCGATCATGCTGTCGTAGTCGATGTCGGCGTACAGCACCTGGTCGCCAGGCTGCAGGCGGTTGTAGCCGCCGATCAGCGCCAGCATCGCCTCGGTGGCGCCGCGGGTCAGCGCAATCTCGTCGGCGCCCACGCCCAGCAGTTCGGCCACCTGCCGCTGCACCGCCATGTACTGCGCCGGAAATTCGCGACGCCCATACCACGCGTTGCCACGGTTCACCTCGGCGGTGTGGCGCTGGTAACTGGCCAGCGTCTCGCGGCCCATCGCGCCCCAATAGCCGTTCTCCAGATGGTTCACTTCGTCGGTGACGTCGAAGTGGCTGGCCACTGTGGCCCAGTAGTTTTCATCGCGGGCCAGCACGTCCGGCGCCACGGTCGTTGCGGGAATCTGCATGGACGCAGCGTAACGCGTGGCAGCCATGGCCGGCAGTGAAGAAAGTGCAGCTGCGGCCGGCAGCAAGGAGCCGGCACGCAACAGGAAGCGGCGGGCCGGGTCCATCAGAAGCTCAGCCGGTACTGCGCGTACAGGTTGGCGCCGTCGGTGTCATAGGGCGCGTTGCGCGAGTAGACCAGGCCGCGGCTGGCCTGGAAGGTGGCTTCGTCCGGATAGCGGTCGAATACGTTGTCGGCACCGACGCGCAGGCTGTGATGTTCGTTGATGCGATAGCCGACGGCCAGGTCGAGGAAGCTCATCGCGCCGAAGCGCTGGTAGATGTCACCCACTGCATTGCCGCTGGAATCGGTCCAGGCGCCGTAGTAGCGCATGCGTGCCATCAGCGACCAGGCGCCGATATCCCAGCTGCCGGTCAGGCTGCCCTTGTGCTCGGGCAGGCGATCCTCGAACAGCACGCGCTGGGTCTCGTTGGTGGCCACCGAGGTGCTGCCGTTGTCCACGCGTGTGCGGTTGTAGTTGTAGGCCAGGGTCAGCGTCATGCGGCCGGCGCCGAGGTCGCGCAGGTAGTTGCCGACCACGTCCACGCCGGTGGTGGTGGTATCGAAGTCGTTGGTGAAATAGTTCACCGAGGTATAGCCCAGCGGATTGGGCGTACCGGCCGGAATGGCGAAACTGGCCGACTGGCTGAAGCGGTCGCTGAGCTTGATCTGGTAGACATCCACCGAGCCGGACAGGCCCAGGTCGGTGCGCCAGGTCAGGCCCAGCGACGCGGTACGCGATTCTTCCGGCTTCAGCGGCCTGGCGCCGAGCAGCTGCGCCAGCGGATCGTTCGGTGACAGGCGACCGCTGGTGAAGATCTGCAGCGTGCGCGTGTCCAGGCCCTGGGTGGTGCTGGTGGTATTGAGCTGCGCCGGCGTCGGCGCGCGGAAGCCGCTGGACACGGTGCCGCGCAGGGCTACGTCCGGGGTGATCGCGAAACGCGCCGAGAGCTTGCCGTCCAGCGTGCTGCCGAAGCTGGAGAAATCTTCGTAGCGGCTGGCCGCACCGATACTCCAGCGCTCGCCCAGCGGCACTTCCATGTCCACGTAGGCGGCCTTGCTGCGCTGGCTCCACTGCCCGGCCTGGCTGGCCGAGAAGCCCGGCGCACCGTTGGAATTGGCCTCCAGGCCTGCAGCCGCGCCCGGGCCCACCGCGTACGAGGCCGGGTCACCGGCGCGGACCTGGTAGGTCTCCTGGCGGAACTCGCCCCCGAAGGCGACATTGATCGGCTGGGACAGCGCGCCCACCTCCCACTCGTAGTTGAAGTCGGCGTTGGCGTTCTTCTCGGTCTGGGTCAGGCGGCCGAGGTCGAACGCGGTCGGGCTGGCCGGACCCAGCGAAGCATTGATCGAGTTCTTCAGGCTGTAGTCGATGGCATTGCGGCCATACGAGGCGCTGACGTCCCAGCGCAGCTTGGGCGTGATCTCGCCACGCAGGCCACCGACCAGCTGCAGGTCGTTCTGGACGTTGCCGTACTGCGGGCTGAAGCCGACCGGATACAGCGAACGCAGGTTCCAGCCGGGGAAGATGGCGGTGGTGCGATACGCGCCGGTGGTGGTATCCGGGTTGCGCCAGTTGAAATCGCTGACGCCATCGCTGTGGCTGTACAGGCCGAAGGCATACAGCTCCAGCGTCCCGCTGGCGTTGGCCTTGACGTTGAAGCCGACGCGGCGGCTCTCCAGTTCCGGCTGGCCCCAGCGCTGCACCGGATCGGGCACCTCCAGCTCCGGATGTGCAGCCTGGAAGACGATCGCATCCGGGCGCTGGCGCGTGCGCGAGGTGGCGTCCGAGTTGGACGATTCGGCGAACAGCACCAGGCTGCCATAGTCGCCCAGCGACCAACCGGTGCGCGCACTGAAATCGCGCGAGGCACCGTCGCCCTGCGCATACTGCGAGTAGCCGGCGGTGATCTCGGTGCCGGGACCCTCTTCGAGGATGATGTTGATGACACCGGCGATGGCATCCGAACCGTACTGCGCCGACGCACCATCGCGCAGCACCTCGATGCGCTTGATCGCACTGGTCGGAATCTGCGCCAGGTCGGCCGCCTGTGCACCGCGGTTGCCGAGCAGCGCGCTGCGGTGGAAGCGGCGACCGTTGACCAGCACCAGGGTCTGGTCCGGCGACAGGCCACGCAAGGTGGCCGGACGCACGAACACCTGGCCGTCCGCCATCGGCAGGCGCTGTACCACGAATGATGGCACCAGCTGCGCCAGCACGTCCTTCAGGTCGGTGGATTCGACGGACCTGATGTCTTCCTTGGTGAACACGTCCACCGGCGCCAGCGTTTCGAACTGGGTGCGGTTGGAGGCGCGGGTGCCGGTGACCAGCATCGCATCGAGCTGGGTGGGTGCGGCGCGGCTGCCGCCTGCGGCATCGACCGCATCGGCCTCCGCTGCGATCGCGCCTCCTGCGCTGGCCATGGAAAGGGCAAGGAGGATGGAACGCGAAAGCTTCGAACGATGCACGGCAGGGCTCCGGGAGGACGCGACAGGGCCAGCACCTGCAGGGACATCGCAGGCCTGGACAAGGCGCGCAGTCTCGGCGCGCTCTGTGAAGGAGGCATGACGTCAGTGCGACAGCTTGAGTCCGCACAGGCGCAAGAACTGCTAAACGCCGCGCCTGCCGATCCGCTACTGTGCCCAGCATTGGTTCTAGGAACGGCAGGATGAGCGCGGCAGGCAAGGCGTTGTGGTACATCGAAACCCACGCGGACCAGCCACTGGCGCTGGCCGACATTGCCGCTGCAGCGGGCCTGTCGCCGTTCCATCTGTCGCGCCTGTTCCAGGCCCGCACCGGCACCTCGGTGATGCGCTACCTGCGCGGGCGCCGCCTGACCGCTGCCGCGCAGCAGTTGGCCAACGGCGCCGGCGACATCCTGCAGGTGGCGCTGGGTGCCGGCTATACCACCCATGCCGCCTTCACGCGTGCCTTCAGCGAACAGTTCGGACAGACGCCGGAGCGCGTACGCGAACAGGGCACCGATGGGCTGGCGCTGGTGCAGGCGATCCGCGTGGACGAGGCCCCGTCCGCCTGCATTGAAGCCCCCCGCCTGCTCGAGACACCCGCGTTCCAGGTGGCCGGCATCGGTATGCGGCATACCCGCGACAGTGGCGGCGCGATTCCCGGACAGTGGGCCCAGCTCAACCGCGAATGGCCGACGCCGGCGCCGATCAGTTTCGGCGTGTGCTGCAACAGTGATGACAAGGGTGGCTTCGATTACATCGCGGCACTACCGGCAAGCACGGTGCCGAGCGTGCCTGCGCACTGGCGACGCGTGGACATCCCGGCGCGCCGCTACCTGGTGGCCTGGCACAGCGGGCACATCTCGGCCATCCGCTCGACCTGGTTCTGGTTGCTGGATCATTATCTCCCTGCTTCCAACCTGGGCCTTGCCGATGCGCCGGATCTGGAGCGCTACGACGCCCGGTTCGATGAGCGCACCGGCCAGGGCGGCGTGGAAATCTGGCTGCCCGTCGACGACCGTCCCCACTGACAAGGAGTTGAAGATGCGCATGACCGCTGCTGTGCTGGGAGCGATGCTGATGGTGTTCGCGAGCACCGGCGCCGCCCGCGAACGCGGGGTGGCCGGCGAGCGCCACGGCACAACGACGCTGGCCAGCGCCGCCGTGCGCGACGCAGAGCACCGCGACGCGCTGCGCTACACGGTCTGGTATCCGGCACCTGCAGGCAGCCGGGAAACCGCGCTGACCATCGGTCCACCCGACGCGCCGCTGTTCGACGTCGGCCGGTCGTCCAGGGATGCGCCGGTCGCGGGTGATCGCCTGCCGACCCTGCTGCTCTCCCATGGCAACGGCGGCAGCGCGCGCATGATGGGCTGGCTGGGCACCGCGTTGGCGCGGGCGGGCTATCTGGTGATCGCAGTCGATCATCCGGGCAACAACGGCGTTGACAGCATGACCCTGCCCGGCAGCGTGCTGACCTGGCTGCGCGCCGATGATCTGCGTGCCGCACTGGCGGCTGTGCAGGCCGATCCGGTGCTGGGCCCGCATGTCGATCCCGAGCGCCTGGGGGTCGCCGGCTTCTCGGCCGGCGGCTACACCGCACTGTTGGCGGCCGGTGCGCGACCGGACCTGCAGCGATTGCGGGACTTCTGCACCGCGCATCCGGATGACGGCGTCTGCCGGCCCCAGCAGGAAGCGGCAACGCACACGATGGAGGCGCGTGTTGCCGCTGCGGCGTCGCCCGAGCTGTCGCCGTGGATGTCCCACGCCAACGACGCACGCGCCATTCCCGGCGTGCGCGCGGTGTTCCTGCTGGCACCGGCAATCGTGCAGGCCTTTGCGCCCGAGCAGTTCTCCTCGCTGAAACAGCCGGTGTCGATCGTGCTCGGCCAGGCGGACACGGTTGCGCCACCGCAGAGCAATGGCGAAGCTGCGCAGGCCTTGATTGCGGGCGCTGCACTGCAGGTGCTGCCCGGTGTCGGCCATTACGATTTCCTCGCCGCATGCACCCCGACCGGACAGCAGCGGCTGCAGGACCTGTGCAGGACGTCGGTGCCGAAGGCGCAGACCCACGCGCACGCAGTGGACGCAGCAATACGATTCTTCAACCATTCACTGCGCTAGTGGCCGCCGGGCAGGACCCAGCGCTACAGTGAGCGCGTCCATGGAGAATCGGTCATGCGCCTGCTTCACCTCACCCTGCCGGTGTCCGACGTCGCCACCGTCGCCGCGTATTTCCACGATGTACTGCAGCAGCGCGTGGTCGGCAACCATGTGCACATCGGCTGGAGCACGATCGAACTGCAGCCGGCGGGTGATCACCCCGTCGGTGGCGTGCACCTGGCCTTCAACGTACCGGACAACCGCTTCGGCGAGGCGATGGCCTGGTTGCGCGAACGTACCCCGCTGCAACGTAATCCTGAGGGTCTGGATTACTTTGCGCTGGAGAGCAGCTGGCAGTCGCAGTCGGTGTACTTCACCGGCCCGGACGGCCTGATCCTCGAGTTGATCGGCCGGCGCCGTCTGCCAGTCAGCACGCGCGCAGGCGCCTTCCATGGCAGCGAGCTGACCTGCCTGAGCGAGGTTGGCCTGCCCAGCCATGATGTCGACGCGGTGCGCGAACAGTCCAGCCAGCGCTTCGGCCTGCAGCCGATCAGCCCGCCGTCGCCGCAGTTCGCGCCGGTGGGCGACGACGAGGGCCTGCTGATTATCGTCGCCGCCGACCGTCGTTGGTTCCCCGAGCAGAAGGACCTGCCCAATGCGCAGGGCGTGCAGCTGCAGGTGGGTGATGTGAGCGGCAGCGGCGAACTGCGCGATGCCGCGCTGGGCTGGCGGGTGTGGGCGGCCTGAGCTACCAGCTGCCCGATGCGCCGCCGCCGCCGCTGCGACCACCACCACCGGACCAGCCGCCGGAACTGCCTGAGGACGAACTCGACGACGAGGTGCTGGACGAGGAACGGTAGCCTTGGGACGACCTTCGTCCGCTGCGTGCTTTTTCGCCGGGCAGCAGGGTAAACACCCAGATGAAGTACAGGAACAGCGTGCCTACGCTGGACACGATCGTCGCCAACACGCGTGCGTTCTCGTCGCTGGCCCGGTCGATGGCCAGCAGCGCGCCCAGCGCATAGCCGCCGGTCAACAGCACCAGTACCACCAGCCGCACGGCGAAGCTGTTGCGGTTCTTCCGCCAGCGCGCGCGGCCGGCCTGCACCAGGAAGAACACCAGCATGGCGGCAATGGCGACCGCCAGGTTCAGCAACGTGTGCAGGGCAAGGCTGGGCGGCAACTGACCACGGACCAGCATCATCACAAAGAAACCGATACTGACGGCCAACATGCCGGACAGCACGATGCGCACACCACGACTGCGACGCCAGCACCACCCCAGCAGCGCCGCCACCGGTACAGCGGGTAACAGCACGAAGAACAGCCCAGGCAGCACATGCCGCGGCAGCAGCAGCGTCGCCGAAACCAACCCGGCGGCCATCACTGCCGTTACCAGCAACGGCCTGCCCCAGGCCGGCAATGTCGGCCAGTTCGGCCTGGGCATTGCCGCATTGGCTGCCAGTGCCTTGCGCCGCCGCTCACGGCGTTTACCGCTGAACCCGGCTTCGGTCCTGGTGGCCAGCAGGCGCGGCGGTGATCGCCACAGACCGGCCAGGAACCCCACCAGCAGCGTCAGGGCAACGACCGAATCCCCTGTGCGCCAATCCGCTGGCAACAGGTTGCGTGCGGATGAATCTTCCTCGGGCGGCAGCGGCTCGCCATCGATCAGCGCCACCAGCACCTTGCTGCCGTCCAGCATGCCCTGGTCCAGGTTTCCTTCGCGCAGGCGCGGCACGATGGCTTTGTCGATGATGCGCGCGGCATAGGCATCGGGAATGGTGCCTTCCAGGCCATAGCCGGTCTGGATGCGTACGCGCCTGTCCTGTACCGCCACCAGCAGCAACACCCCGTCATCGACACCGGCGCGGCCCAGCTGCCACTGGTCGAAGACACGCTGTGCATAGGCTTCGATGCCGTCATCGCCAACACTGGGCACCACCAGCACCTGCAGTTGCGCGCCTTTGCGTGCCTGCAGCTGCAATGCCTGCTCGCGCAGCGTGGCGCGGGTGCTGGCGGACAGCGCGTTGGCGGTGTCCACCACCGGGTCGTCCAGTGCCGGAATCGGGACCGCCGCCAGCACTGGCAGCGGCAGCAGGCAGAGCAGCAGTGCCAGCCCTACCCACTGCCATGCGCTGCGCCACCGCAGCACCCGGCTCATGTGGACGCCGTGCCTTGCAATGGCGGCGTGCTGTGCATCATGCGAAACGGCATCCGTGTATGTCCTTGCCCCATGAACGGAAAAGCCGGCCGGATTGCCCCGGCCGGCCTCCTTTACCACACACCTCTTCACACGCAGCGGTCAACGGCCCATGGCCACTCGCTGCTGCTCGTCCTGCACGTGTTGCTGCGAAGGCTCATGCTTGGCCAGCATTGCAGCGCTGGTCTCCTGCAGGCTCGGTGCCGTCTGGGTCATGTCCACCGCAGTACGGAAGCCGGGAACGGTGCCGATGACGAAGGCCTTGCCATCCTGCACGGTGACGCCCTGCAGCTTTTCCGGTGAATCGATGCCGGCGGCCTTGGCCTGGGCGGTCACGTGCGCGCTCATCTCGTTGCAGATCATGCCCGGCATGTGGCCGCGGATCGCATTGTGCAGCGGCGTATCCGGATGCGCCTTGTCGCCCAGTTGCGGCCCCTTCGGCGCCGCCTCGGCATGGCTGCGGCCTTCGGCCAGCTTGCCCAGCGTCGCCGGACCCGCCACGCCATCGGCGGAGAGCCCGTGCTGCTTCTGGTAGGCGATCAGTGCGTCCCTGGTGTTGGCACCGAACTTGCCGTCCTCGCTCAGCGGGTTGCCATGGCCGTCGCGCACGCCCAGGCGGTTGAGTTCCTTCTGCAGCGCAGTCACTTCCTCGCCCTTTGCCCCCTGGCGCAGCACGCCGTTGTGGTCGGCGTCATGCGAATGGCCGCCCTTGCCGGTTTCCTTCAGCTTGCCGTGGTCCCAGAAGTCCTGCGGGCTGAGCAGCTTGCCGTGCGGATCCTTCAACTGGTAATGCACGTGCTGGGCATACTGACCCGCACCGCCCGGGCCACGCCCGCCCATGGTACCGATCGGCTCACCCGCCTTGATCGGCTGGCCTTCCTTCACCTGGGTCGAATGCAGGTGCAGGATCTCGTGCGAGTTGCCCTGCGCATCCCTGATCTTCACCGTACCGTAGTCGCCGCCGACGAACGTCACCGTTCCGGAGATCGGCGCGTTGACGGTCGGGTGCTGCAGATTACGGCCGTGCTGGCCGCCGACATAGTTGAAGTCGGTACCACCGTGCGGCTTGTGCGCGCGGTGTTCGCCGAACTCACCGGTAATGTGCGGCTTGACCCCGTTCTGCGGGGGCAGCATCACCTGCATCGTCTGCTCGAAGTTGCGGGTCTGGCCTTCGGCATGCGCCGCTGCCGGCTTGGCCTGCGCGTGCGTGGCCGCAGCTACGGTGGGGGCGGCGTGGCTGCCATGGGACTGGCCCTGGGTCAGTCCCAGGCGCTGCTCCACGAACCGCTCGTACTTGTCCACGTACGGCATCACCTTCTTTTCAGACAGGGTGAGGCCGCCGTAATCGCGGGTCGGGCCGTCGTGGTGGTACTTGTAGATGTACTCCTCACCCTGGCCGCGCTTGTGCGCCAGCGTGCGGTTATCGATGTAATGGTCAACCAGTGCATCGGACTGTGCGCCGACGTCGAAGCGGTTGCGGTTGTTGAGGTGGTAGTGGTTGCCGGTCTTGTCGATGAACTGGCCCAGGCCCGAGGCCGAGGTGGTGCCAGCGGCGGCATCGGGGTTGAAGCCCGATTCAACGCGGGCGATGGCCAGTACGTGCGCCGTTTCGCGCGGGGTCAGGCCCTTCTCGCGCGCCGACTCGATGATCGTGTCGATCACCCGTGACTGTACTTCCGGGGTCGCATCGCCCCACCGGCGGGAGTTGCCATGCAGGCGGCCGTCGCTCTGGTCGATCGGCTCCCGGTAGTGGCTCCACGGCTTGATGCGGTCACTGCTGTAGGCCGCCCCGCGGGGCTGGACCATGTCCTGGTAGATGTCTGCCATGTGTGTGCTATCCATTCTATGAAAAGGGGGATTTCCTTAAGGGGTACTGCTCCTGGTACTTCTGGTACTGCGGTACTGCAGTGCTGCGTTCACAGCGCGCGTGCGACATCCTGCCGCTGCGCTCAGTCTTCGATGTAGTTCACCTCCGGGTGCTTGATGCCGAGCGAGTCGATCAACTTCTCGTACTCGTCGTTGTTGGGCTCCTGCTCCTCGCCTTCCGCGCCGCGCAGCGGCGGTGTGCTGTGGGTCAACTGGCGGCCACTGGCGTCGTACAGGTAGTACCACTCGCAGAAGCTGCAGCCGAACGGCAGTTCACCGTACTGCACGACGAAGTACGGCGTACCGCTGCGGTCCTGCACGCAGGCCAGGCCAACGGCGGTATAGCCGTCCATCTCCTTGGGCGCAGCAATGGCCTGGCGTGCGCCGTCCTTTTCGATTTCCAGCGTGGTCAGCCGGGAAGCGTCCGTGTCTTGGGTGGGCTGGGCCGCCAGGTGCAGGCGGGTGCCTTGGCAATCGATATGCATGCCGGTCTCGTCGCGCGTAAGAGAGGTGGGATGGTCCGCAACGGCAGCCGCAGGCGCGGCCGGCGTCGCTGCCGGGTCAGTAGAAGCAGGGGCCGCCGGTACAGCCGCCTCAGGGCCGCTGCAGGCAGCAAGCATCAGGGCCAGCACGGGGGCAACGGGAGACAGACGCATGCGGTGCTCCTTGGGTGAATCACACGACCGCCCGCAGGCGGTCGCTCAGGGGTCAGATCGATTCGTCCTCACGCTTGACCAGTTGCCAGCACGGCTTCTGGGCAAAGGTGTAGATCTGCTGGTCGCTGGTATCCGGGGTGCGCATCTGCACCTGTACCTGGCCATCGGGCAGGCGGGTGACCTGCATCTCGCGGCCCTGGCGCTGCAGCGTGGCCGGGTCCGGCATCACCGGCCATTCGACCTTGGCAAGCGGCACCTTCTCCTCCACCTTGCGTGGCTCCGGCTCGGCTTCGCTGTCGATGTGGCTGTCCATCAGCGGATCGGCAGTGGACGTCTCCTGCAGCGCGATCTCGTTGCCGAAATGCTTGAGGAAGTCGTCGAAGACCGGATGGGGGCAACTGGCAGACGCGTCTGCCGGGGGCGCGGCAACCGGCGTGGCCGGCGCCGTGGCGGCGGCCGTGCTGGTCGGAGCCGGGGCGGCGGCGTCAGCGGGGGCCGACTGGGGGGCAGGCTTGCAGCCCGACAGCGCAAGCCCCAAGGCAAGCGCAAGCAGGGCAACGGGGCGGAGCTGGTTCACGGGATCCTCCTGATTCCGGGCGGTCGCGCGCGGTTCCGGCGCGGTAGGGAGGCAAGGATAGCCATGCCTCCGTCAATTCAGTTTCAACATCCGCTGTCAGGAATATCCCGACATGCTGAATTGAGACTAATATCACACTAATACGGAAATCAACCTCATCGCAGCAGCCGTTAGACTACGCCGCACACGCTTCGACCCTGGCCCCATGCGCGGATTCCTGCTTGCCCTCTCCCTGTTGGTGCCAATGCTGTGGCCTGGTGTTGTGGCCGCGCTGGAGGTCCGGGAAGGCGACCTGCTGTTCGTCACCGCCGGCCGCAGCGGCCTCAGCGCGGCCATCGACGATGCCACCGGCAAGCAGGGCGCACCCAGCTTCGATCACGTGGCCCTGCTCGCTGCGGCGCCGGACGGCTGGGAGGTACTGCATGCGGACGAGAAGGGATCGCGCCGGCAATCACTGGTCGAGTTCCGCCAGGACGCACGGGCCAAGCAGCGGCACATCGTGGTCTATCGCCTGCACGCATCCCAGCAGGCTGCCATCAAGGATGCGATCGCGACCGCGCGCACGATGCTGGGCAAACCTTACAACACGTCATACGTGTTGAACGAGGACAGCTACTACTGCTCGGACTTCATCGAGCGCGCGTTCCGTGCGCATCATGTGTTCGCACTGCAGCCGATGAACTTCCGCAACCCGCAGACCGGGCAGATCGCACAGCACTGGGTCGATCTCTACCGCGGCATGGGCATGGAGGTGCCGCAGGGTCAGCCGGGCACCAATCCGAACGACATGTCAGCAGCGCCGGTGCTGCAACGCATCGGCGTGCTGGAATAAGCGAAGCCCCGCACGGGGCGGGGCTTCGCGCATCACAGGAAGCGGGTACCGAAGTCACTCTTCCTCGTCCTGCCCACCCTGTTGCTGGTTGCGCTGGTTGCGCTGCTGCTGTTCCTGCTGCTGTTGCTGCTGCTGGTCGCGGCCACGACCCTGCTGCTGATCCTGCTGGTTCTGCTGGCCCTGCTGCTTCTGGTTCGGGTTCTGGTTCTGCTGTGCCATGTCCGATCTCCAAAGCCACGCGCGGAATGCGGTGGACGGGACCATCGTCTGCAGCGAAGAGTTAATCGCGCGTTGGTGGGCGGCTACACGGATGTGTACGCGCGTGAATGAACGGGCAAAGCCTCTTGCGGCACAAGCCGATGAAGGATTCATGCGGGTTCGGCATGTGCTCATGCCGGCCTTGGCGCCACGCCCATTCATGGCGTGCTCTGCCGGAAACACGCGCTGAACGGAGCTGGCGTCCTGTTCGAGCACGCACGCCAGCCCTGCGTTCAGGGCATCACCGGCGGCACATACGCCAGGGTCATGCCCAGCAGCCACAGCAGGCCCAGCACCAGCGGAATGTGCACCAGCAACTGGATGAAGGTGAAGCCCACGATGTCGCGTGCCTTCAGCCCCAGCACGCCCAGCAATGGCAGCATCCAGAACGGGTTGATCAGGTTCGGCAGCGCTTCGGCCGCGTTGTAGACCTGCACCGCCCAGCCCAGGTGCGCCTTCAGCTCGTTTGCGGCCTGCATCACGTACGGCGCCTCGATGATCCACTTGCCGCCACCGGACGGCACGAAGAAGCCCAGCACCGCCGAGTAGACGCCCATCACCAGCGCGAACGAATCGGTGCTGGCCACGTGCACGAACAGGCTCGACAACCGGTGCGCCAGGGTCTGCCCATCACCGCCGGCGGCGTGGGTGAGGATCATCGCGATACCGCCATACAGCGGGAACTGGATCAGCACGCCGGTGGTGCTCGGCACCGCCTTGGCCACCGCGTTGAGGAAGCTGCGCGGGCGCCAGTGCAGCAGCAGGCCCAGCGAAATGAACAGGAAGTTGTAGGTGTTGAGGTTGGCGATGGCAGTGACCACCGGCTTGCTGGCGAACTCGTTGAACAGCCAGCCGAACGCCAGCAGCGAGAGCAGCACGGTCAGCAGCGGGCTGTATTCCAGCCATTCGCCCGGGCGCGTGCGTCGCTGCAGCGGTTCCGGCTCGGCCTGCGCAGCGCCTGGGAACTCCTCGGCAGTACGCGCACTGCCGGCAGCCGGTGCGGTCAGCCAGGCGATCAGCAGCGAGACCAGGATCAGCACTGCAGTCAGCGCAATCGACTGCCACAGGAAGATGGTTTCGGTGAACGGCAACACGCCGGTGATCTCCACCAGCCCCGGCGGCATGCTGGCCGGGTTGGCCTGCAGCTGTGCGGCCGAGGAACTCAACCCCATGGCCCACACCGCGCCCAGACCGAGATAGGCCGACGCACCGGCGGCGCGGTAGTCCATGCGCAGTTCGCTGCGGCGGGCCAGCGCGCGCACCAGCAGGCCGCCGAACACCAGCGAGAAGCCCCAGCTGAGCAGCGAGGCGAGCATGCTGACCAGGCCCACGTACACCACCGCACCGCGTCCGGTGCGCGGCACCCGGGCCAGGAAGTCGATGAAGCGTGCGACCACCGGTGCGGTCGCCACGGCGTAGCCACCGATGACCACGAAGGCCATCTGCATGGTGAAGGGGATCAGGCTCCAGAAGCCGTCACCGAAGGCGCTGGCCGTGGCCTGCGGGCTCGAGCCGAAGCCCATCGCGGCCAGCGCGACGATGACCACGCCCAGCACCGCGAACACATACGCATCGGGGAACCACTTTTCCGCCCAGGCGGCCGAGCGCAGCGCTGCGCGCGCCATCCAGCCGTCCTGTCCTGCTGCCGTCGAGGCCATCGCCTACCCTCCCAGGTTCGATGGACCGATTCTGGGCGGTGGGGTGTGGGCTGTCAGCCACCTATTGGTCGTAGGTGGTACAGAACGGTAGTGCCGGCCGCTGGCCGGCAATTTCCCAATCGGGATGGTCGTGCAGCCGGCCAGCGGCCGGCTCTACCATGCCCGGGAATCGTCGTAGCTGGCGGAGGACGGTAGTGCCGGCCGCTGGCCGGCAACCTCCGGATCACACACGGGTCCAGCCGGCCAGCGGCCGGCTCTACCAGGCCTGGGATCAGCGCAGCGCCAGGTCCACGGCGATGCCGGCAAACAGCGCGGCACCCACCCAGTTGTTGTGCAGGAACGCCTTGAAGCACGGGCCGCGTTCGCGGTTGCGGCAGATCCAGAACTCGTACACCACCAGCGCGGTGGCCACGGCCACGCCGGCCAGGTAGTACCCGCCCAGCCCGCCGCGCACGCCGACCAGCGCCATCGTGGCCAGGAACAGGGCGTACAGCACGCCCTGGATGACCAGGTCGAGATCACCGAACAGGATCGCGGTGGAGTGCGAGCCCATCTTCAGGTCGTCCTCGCGGTCGACCATGGCGTACCAGGTGTCGTAGGCGGTGGACCACAGGATGTTGCCGGCATACAGCAGCCAGCCCAGCATCGGCACCTCGCCCTGCACGGCGGCGAACGCCATCGGGATGCCCCAGCCGAACGACATGCCCAGGTAGACCTGCGGCAGATGGGTGTAGCGCTTCAGGTACGGATAGCTGGCAGCCAGGAACACGCCGATGAAGCTCAGGCCGATGGTCAGCCCGTTCAGGGTCAGCACCAGGCCGAACGCCACCAGCATCAGTACGGCGAACAGCGCCAGCGCGGCGCGGCCGCTGATCGCACCGGTGGCCAGCGGGCGCGCCTTGGTGCGCTCCACATGCGGGTCGAGCCAGCGGTCGGCGTAGTCGTTGATGACGCAACCGGCCGAGCGGGTCAGCCACACGCCGGCGGTGAACACGAACAGCGTCCACAGCGGCGGCAGGCCGCCCGCGGCCAGCCACAACGCCCACCAGGTGGGCCACAGCAGCAGCAGCGTGCCGATCGGGCGATCAGCGCGCATCAGACTCCAGTAATGCCGCCAACGCGGCGTCGCCGGCGACTGCGGCGAAGTGAGGGGGGTATCAGCCATGGCGATAGGATACTCCTGCCCCTCTGGCAGGGCTTTGCCCGTGGGGGGAGATTTGTTCGGCGAAACTGGATAGAATGCCGGTCCCGCACCGCTTCATGGCGCTGCGATGCCCGCCCCGGCACTGGCCGACGGCGCGGCGGTTCTACAACGCGCCCGTAGCTCAGCCGGATAGAGTAGTGGCTTCCGAAGCCATTGGTCGGGGGTTCGAATCCCTCCGGGCGCGCCATCTTCCCCTGCTCGTTCCCGTCACCCCGGGCCTCTCGCTTGCGCTTCCACGTCAACGTGGCTCAGGAGCGAACGGCATCGAGCGATGTGTGCAACCTTGAAGATCGCGCACGACGATGGAAAGCGCCTGCCCTTTCTGCACGGCACCGGGCAGGAAGGCGCCCTTGCCGTCGTACAGGAAGGTTTCAATCTCACCACGTGCAACCACCAGGTCCGCAGCCGGCGGCTTGAGCTCTTCCAGAACAACACTGAAGGGACGCCAGGCCAGACCGTGTTCGTCGCGGATATCGGTCGATACCGCGTGTGCATGCGCCTGCCGATCCACGCTGGCCAGTGGCAGCCGTAGTGCCTGCGATCCCTCCGTAGCGATCTGGAACCTGCCAAGGACCACGGTATCCACAGTTTCACTGCCGATGTAGGTGATCGTGGCCTCGGGACACTGCACGGCATCGGCCGGGTGCGATGCACACGCGGCCATGCTTGCGGTCAGGAGCAGAATGATCGGCCGGATCATTGGCTGGCACCTGGCACATCGCTACCCTGCCCGGGGTTTGCAGCGGCGCGCGTAGTGGTAGCGCCCGGCCTGCGCGCATAGCTGTAATCGGGATCGCGCCAGGCGCGCACGATCGGACTTCGTGCGTGCCTGATCGCGCCGGGGACCCAGGACAACATCAACACCACGGCCCAGATCGCAGCCAGCCAGAACCATCGGCCCGAGGCATAGGCCCAGATCATGGGTAATGCAGCCAGCATTACGATGATCTGCGTATACAACAGGTAGAGCGTATACAGGCCCAAGCGAGGATCCGAGCGCAGCACCACGCCACATCCCCTGCATGCCGTCTTCGCCTGCCGTCTCGATGCGGAAAGCAGTGGAAACCGCTGCCCCGCGGCGCCGCAAAGTGGACAGGTGAAGGTCAGCAGGCGCATCAGGCAGCTCCTCTCTGTCGTTTGACATCAACTGTCCGGCACGCAGCCGAGCCTAGCATGGGCTTGGTAGGGGGACGCCACAAACAACAACGCCGGGCTATGCCCGGCGTTGTGTTCAAAGCAGTCGAGCATGGCTCGACTCTACACAGAGCAGATCAGTACTTACCATCGAACGCGAAGATCGGCTTGCGCGTCTTCCACGCACCAGCAGTAAAGTCCGGGAACTCCAGCGTCTGGAAACCGTTGGCGATCGACTGCTCGCTCAGCGGCGTGATCGCACTCCAGGTCACCGCATCATAGATGTCGATCGGCATCGGCGCCTTGGCCTTCAGCGCTTCCACAAATGCATGGATGACGAACCAGTCCATGCCACCATGGCCGGCACTGGCGGCAGTGTCGGCATTCTGTTTCCACAGCGGGTGCTCGTACTCGTCCTGGTACTTCTTGAACTCTTCCCACTGGTGCGGCGGGCTGCGGCCTTCGATGTGGATCGAATGGTTCACGTCCATCCACAGGCCCTTGGTGCCTTGCACACGGAAACCCATTGAATACGGGCGCGGCAGCGAGGTGTCGTGCTGCAGCAGGATGGTCTCGCCGTTCTCGCAGGCCAGCGTGGTGGTGACGATATCGCCGAGCTTGAACTTCACCTTGGTGCTGGGGTGGGTGGTGCCGCCACTCTTGGCCACGGTGTATTCGTGCAGGCCGCGTGCCTTGGTCGCGAAGGCGTTGATGTGGGTGAAGCGGTTGCCACGGTTGATGCCGGTGTACATCGCGCACGGGCCGATGCCGTGGCTGGGATACAGCTCGCCGTTGCGCTCCACCGAATGCTCGGTGCGCCAGCGTGCTTCGCTCCAGCCCTTGGGACCGAACTCCACGCCGCTGTCGTAGGGCTGGTTGGGATCGCCGGAATTGAACTTCACGCCGCGCAGGTCGTGCTGGTAGCCGGCCTGCAGATGCACCAGTTCGCCGAACAGGCCCTGGCGCACCATCTGCAACGCCGCCATCACGTCGCGGCGGTAGCAGACGTTCTCCAGCAGCATGTACGGGGTGCCGGTGCTCAGCTGGGTCTTCAGCACGTCCCAGTGGTCCTGCAGGGTGATGCCGGCCACCACTTCACAGCCCACGGCCACGCCGGCCTGCATCGCGGCAATCGCCATCGGTGCGTGGTACTCCCACGGCGTGGCGATGATCACGCCATCGATGCCCTTCTGTTCCAGCAGGCGCTTCCACGCGTTGGTATCACGATCCTGGCCATAGGTCTTCGGCGCGGGCTTGCCGGCCTTCGCCACCATCTCTGTGGCACGGCCCAGCATGATCGGCTCGATGTCGCACAGGGCAACCACTTCGACGTCGTCGCGACGCACCAGCTCCTTCAGCAGCACCAGCCCGCGCATGCCGGTACCGATCATCGCCAGGCGCACCTTGCGCCCGCGTGCCCATGCCGGGGTCTGCGGCAGCAGGCTGCTGGCGGCGACAGCGGCACTGGCCGCGATGAATTCCCTACGCTTCATGGCAAACATCTCTCCTCTTGGCAGCGTGCCGGCCGCAGCCGGTACGCCAGGTCACGCAAACGGAATTACTTGAACCGGTAGCCGATGGTCACACTGTAACCACGGCCGAAGATGGTGGCGTAGTCACTGGAGTCACCCAGGAAGCTGTTCGGATCGTAGAACGGCAGGCGGTTGAACAGGTTCTTGACGGTGAAGCTCAGGTTCCACGCATCATCCGGGCGCCAGGTGACGCTCATGTTGGCGGTCCACCACGACGGTGCACCATCGCACTTGCTCTTCTGCAGGGCCAGGTAGCCGCCGGTGCAGGTTTCCTTGTTGTTGCTCTCTTCGTCGATCTGGTCGGTGGCCCACTTGGTTCCGCCGACGTAGTTGACGAACATGCTGGTGGTCACCTGCTTGTAGGTCCAGTCGGCATTGAGCGTGGCACGCAGGCGCGGGTTGTTGTAATAGCCCACCACGTCGCCGTAGTACCAGCCGTTCTCCGCGTCCATGTAGAAGCGGTTGCGGTTGGCGATGGTGGCGGCCAGGCCGATGTTCAGGTTGCCCCAGTCGCCCAGCGAGAAGCGGCTGCGCGCGTCGATGTCGAAGCCGTCGATCAGCGTCTTGCCGCGGTTCTTGTACTGGCCGACCACACTGGCCACGTTGCCGGCCGAATAGCCCGGCAGCACCGACGGGCAGCTCACGCCACTGGCCGGGTCGGCACACATGGCCGCCAGCTGGGCCAGATTGGCGCGGTCGCTGTCGGTGATCGGCGAGCGCGACATCGAGATGATGTCTTCCATGCGGCGATAATCCGGCGCAACGATTTCATTGTTGCGGTAGATGAACCAGTAGTCGGCCGACACCGACAGCCAGCTCGCTGGCTCGTAGACGAAGCCGAGGGTGGCGATCTTCGCCTTCTCCGGCTTCAGGTCCTTGTTCGGCTGGGTCATGCGCGCCACTGTGCGGCTGCAATCGACGTTCAGCAGGGTCTTGCCGAGATCGACGTCGCCCGGCCGCTGCGACTTCAGCAGCAGGTTGGCGATGGCATTGGTCTCGCCGCAGCGCAATTCGTCACGGAAGCCACCGAGCTGGGCGAACACGCCGCCGTTGCCGGACTCGGCCAGGCTCGGTGCACGGAAGCCGGTGGAATAGGTGCCGCGCAGCATCAGCTGATCGAACGCCTGGTACTTGAAGCCGATCTTCGGCGCGATGTTGGCACTGAAGTTCGGGTATTTGTCCACGCGCACCGCCGCATCCAGTTCCAGCTTGTCGGTGATCGGTGCCACGGTCTCGGCGAACAGCGCGTAGGTGTTGCGCTTGCCGTCGAACCACGAGCCGCCCTGCTGGGTGATCAGGCCGTTGGCCGCATCGGCGTTGCCCGGAGTGTAGAAGGTCTCACGGCTGGCATTGAAGCCGAACGCGGCGCGCATCTCGCCCGCTGGCAGCTGGAACAGCGGTCCTTCGATCTTGCCGTCCAGGGTATGCAGGCGGGTCCACGACTGGATGTCGAAGGTCGGGAATGCTTCACGGATCAGCGCGGCGTTGGCTTCGCTGATCTCGCCGAACTTGTACGCCGGGTGGTCGGAGATGATCACCCGACCAGTGCCCGGATCGATCGTGTATGGGCCGAAGGCCTTCTCGAAGCCCTTGGTGTTGACGTTGATCGTCTGGTAGGTGGTGGAGTGGGTACCCGCGCTGGCGAATGCGGTTTCCCAGTTCCAGTCACCCACATTGCCACGTGCGCCTGCCAGCACGCGGTAGCTCTTGTCCGTGTTGCGCTGGCCGAAGTAGTTCGGGCCGGCATCCTGCAGCAGGTAGTTCAGGCCGACCACCCCGCCCATCATCGCCTTCAACTGCGGGCTGGCGTGGTTGTACTCGTTGTTCGGGCCCAGGAACGGGTACAGGAACTGGTTGACGGTGTTGCCGGTGTTGCGCGAGAACCAGCTGGTCGGGTTGCCGGTGGTGGTGCCGTAGGTGCGCGGCGTGCCGCCGTTGGCGCGCAGGTCGATGTCGGTGTAGGTCGCCTCGGCGAAGATCTCGGTGCTGTCACCCACCAGGAAAGTGCCGTTGAGGTAGGCGGTATTGCGCTCGGACTTGGCGCCGGCATCGATCTCGTTGTTCATCCAGGTTTCCCAGACGCAACGCGGGCCGGCCGCTTCACTGGTCAGCACGTTCCTGCAGCCCGGCGCAGCTTCCTGCACGCGGCGGCCGGTGACCGGATCGAACGCGAAGTAGGTGCCCGGGTTGAACTCGCCCGGCTTGCTGCCCACACCCAGGCGCAGGTTGTTGAGGTAGTTCGGATTGTTGACGTAGTACTGGTCGGGCCGCTTGTCGTAGAAATCGCTCAGCGGAATCGCGTCGCGACGGTACATGTTGACCGCACCGTAGATGTTGAAGCGGTTCTCGGCCAGGTCACCGAAGCCGGCGGTGATGCTGGCCTGGCGCTCGCCGTAGGAATCGATGCGCGAGGAGGTGTCGTTGGTGAAGCTGATCTCGGCCCCCTGGAAGTTGCGCTTGGTGATCACGTTGATCACGCCGGCCACCGCGTCGGTACCGTACACGGCCGACGCGCCGTCGGTCAGCACTTCCATGCGCTCGATGGCCGCGGCCGGGATCGCATCGATGTTGACGAACTGGGTCTGGAAGCCGGCCGGCGCACCGTAGTACGACAGGCGGCGACCGTTCAGCAGCACCAGCGTGCCCTGTGCGCCGAGCCCGCGCAGGTTGGCCTGCGAGGCACCATCGGAACCGGTGAACAGCGAGCGCGCATCCTGCTGCGCCGGGCGAGCGGCCGGCAGGTTGTCGAGCACCTGCAGCAGCGTGCGCGCACCCATGTTCTGGATGTCCTGCTTGCTGATCACCTGCACCGGCGAGGCGGTTTCAACGTCGGTGCGGCGGATGTTGGAACCGGTGACCTCGATACGGGCCAGGTCGGTGGCGTTGTCCTTGCTCTCCTGGGCAAAAGCAGGAGCGACAATCGAGAACAGCGCGCCGGCAATGGCCAGCGTCAGCGGAGCGATCGGGCGGCAGGGGGGGCGGTGGTGGCGGGCGGGCAACATCGGGGTTCTCTCCTGGCAGGGGTGCGGCGCAACTGAGTGAGCGCGTGGGCGTTCGGCGGGCAAAACGCTCCCGGGCCACGGCCATGAGGGCCGTAGTCGGGATGGGGCGGGGGAGGAGCGGTGTTACGTGGGGGTCATGGGGCGACGATGCTGGCGGAGTCGCCCTCCTGGCCGATCAGTACGGCGTTGGCCCAGTTGGCACAGACCTGGGCGGGTTGGCTGCCCTGCGCACCCAGCGTGCGCAGGCTCAGGGTGGAAAGGCCACGGATGTCCAGCTCCGGCTTGACGACGCCGGGCGCCTTCACCAGGCCGCTGTCGTACAGCAGGCGGTTGTCGCCCCATACCTGGAACTGCAGGCCGCCGGCGTTGCGGCAGGCGTCGTCGATGCCGAGGTCGGCACGCAGCAGGTGCCAGCCGCCCTGCAGGCGCAGGTCGATGCGGCTGTTGGCGCCGACCCCCAGGCCACGGCGGAACTGCAGGCCGTTCATGCGCATGCCGGCGTCGCCACGGAAGGACTGGTCGGTACGCAGCTGGCTGGCCAGCGCGGCCGGCACCGGCAGCTCGGAGAGATAGCGCTGCCGGGCCGGTCGCTCCGGTTCCTGGTGTTCGAGGATGTGGAAGGTGGACAGCGCGATCGGGCCGACGTCACGGGGCTGCAGCGCATCGAACGCGCGGGCGCTGCCCTGGGCGGCGGTGACCATCGGGTCGGTGCTGCTGGCGCCGTCGCCTTCGGGGTTCTGCACGCTCAGCACGCGGAAGCGCAGCAGGCGGCCGGCGTGGGCCGGGAAGTCGATGCGCTGCACGCCTTCCTTCAGTTGCAGGCGGCCACGCGCGATCGGCTCGCCCCACTCCCCGTTGCTGTCGCCCAGGTACACCTCGTAATCGCGCACCTGGCCGTGCTTCCAGTTCTTGTCGTTGCGCGGCGCGACGTCGATGCCATCGATCATCCTGCGCTCGCCGAAGCCGATCACCCACTCGTGCGCACCGGTGCGCACGGCCTGGTTGCGCACGCTGCGGAACCAGGTGTTGGGATCGTCATCGAAGGCGTTCTCCAGCGCATGGCCGGGCTCTTCGGCCGGGCGGTTGACCACCAGCAGGCTGTCTGCGGGCAGTTCGCGGCCCAGCACCGGCGCGGCCGGGTAGGCATCATCGGCGGCTGCGGCAGCGACCGCGAAGTCCAGCTGCAGCTGCAGTGGCTGGCGGATGTCCTGGGCAGCCGTGCGCACATGCAGCGTGCCGCGGCGCTCCTGCGCGTCGAAGTACCAGCCTTCAGCCGCACCGTTGAACGCCGCCGCATCGGCCAGCGCCGGCAACGCACGGCCACCGGCCTGCACTGCACGCGGCGCCTGCCGGCTGAGTACGCGCAGGCCGTAGCGGCGCTGCGCCAGCTGGCCGTTGTACTGGCCCTGCACCGCGTCGATCTGCACCTGCACCGGGCCACTGCCGTGCGCCGGCGCCTGCACGCGGATCTGCTGCGTGCTCGACTCGCCCTGCTGGTAGCGGCGCGTGTTGCCATCGTCTTCGTACAACGTGTACTGCGAGTCGCCCTGCGGGTACAGGTCGAAGGTCACTTCATCGAGCGGTTTTTCGCCATCGAACAGCATCGACGGATACATCGGCAGGATCGCACCGGCACGCACGAACACCGGCAGCGTGGCCAGGTTCACCTGGCGGTCGAGCTGGCGGCCATCGGCACCGGCCTGCACGCGGCGGCCATCCCAGTAGTCGATCCACCCCCCGGCCGGCAGGTGGATGTCGCGGCGCCAGCCACGGCTGGCCGCCTGGCTGCGGTACACCGGCGCCACCAGCAGGTCGCGGCCGAGCAGGAACTGGTACTTGTAGGTCTCATCCTGTGCATGCGGGTCGCGCGGGTAGTCCCACATCAGCCCCCGCACCGGCGGTGCACCGGTCTGCGCGGCCTCGTGCACCAGCCCGTACATGTACGGGGTCAGGCGCATCTTCAACTTCAGGTAATCGCGGTTGATGCTGCGGTACGGCTCGTCGTACCACCACGGGTGCTTGCGCGCATTCGACGACCAGCCGCTCATGCCCATCAGCACCGGCGTGAACGCCTTCCACTGCAGGTCGCGGGTGAAGGTCTCGGCGCTGCCGCCGAAGATCGCGTCGACGTCGCCACTGGCGTAGGCCATGCCGGACAGGCCCGAACCGACCAGGGTCGGCACGTGCCAGCGGATGTAGTCCCAGCTGCTGCTCTGGTCGCCGGTCCACGCGACGGCGTAGCGCTGGATACCGGCCCAGCCCATCACCGTCCACAGGAACGGGCGCGAATCGGAATTGTCGAGGATGCCGTTGAACGCCTGCCGGTTGGCATCCATCGCGAACTGGTAGCCCTTGCCGGTCCAGGCCACGTCCAGCTTCTGCACGCGGCTGCCGGCCTTGCCGACTTCCCAGGCGATCTTGTCGACGCCGTTCTCGGTCCACAGCCCGGTGCGGAAGCCGTAGCCCGCGAGCCCCTTCACCGTTTCCGGCAACTGCTTGTAACCGCAGCCGTAGCCATCGTTGGGCAGGATCCAGCCACCGGGCATATCGTGCTCGCGGTACTGCTTGGCCACGCTGTCGACCACATCCGGCGTGGTGCCGGTCGGGCCATCGCTCCAGCCTTCGGGCACTGTGCCGGGCTTCCTGCTGTTGTCGCCGTCGTTGTAGCAATCGGCATCGCCGTAGGACAGCGCCCAGCGCGCCACCATGTTCGGGCGGCCGGTCAGCTGGGTGTAGCGCTCGATCAGCTTGGGCAGGTTGGCGCCGACGAAGTAGTAGGCATCGAAGCGGTCTTCGCGGTGCAGCAGGGTGGCCTGGTCGGGCTGGCGCAGGTCGTAGCTGCCATCGCTCCAGGTATTGCGCAGCATGCCCCAGCCACGGCTGCTCAGCAGCATCGGTGCAGGACTGGGACGGTCGCCCTCTTCCCAGCCGCCGGAATAGGACACTTCCAGCTCGCGGCCCTTGAACTGGTAACGGCCGTTCTGCTGGCCGCCACCGAAGTAGCCCTCATCGGCCTGCGAGGACAGCACCTGCACGCTCTGCGTGGCCTCCAGGTCCAGCGGCTGCAGTTCCTGCCACAGCGCGGTGGGCTGGCCGTTGTCCAGGCGTTCCAGGCGCATGCGCAGCGGCTGCCGCTGCACATGCAGGACCAGTGCGTCGGTGCGCACGCGGATTTCCTGCGCGTCTTCTTCCAGCTGCGCCTGCACGTTCGCCCTGGGCTGCGGCAGCACGATCGGTGCGGCCTTGTCGCCGGCACCGGTCAGCGTGCCGTTGCGGCCGGCCTGCACGCGGATGATGTCGGTCGCCGGCAGTTCGATGCGGATGCGCGCGCCCTTGTCGGTCTGCAGGTCCCAGCCGCGCACGCCATCGCGGCTGTCGCTGGCGCTGACCGAACGCAGGTTGCCGACCGGCTCGGCGCGGGCCGGCATGGACGCCAGCATCAATGCCGGCACCAGGGCCAGCATCAGCGGCGAGCGACGAACGCAGTTTTCCACGCGGACTCCCAACCCGTTTACCGGGCGTTTCGAAAGCGATTGGGCCGACTCTAGGGCAGCGATTCGAAAGATGTCAATAAATTGAAAGGAAAAAGGAAGATATATTCCATTGAAACGAAAGTTGTTGCGTCGCAATACTTTGTGTAAGCGCTTGCAGGCGCCTGTTAAGCATTGTGCGATACGGCATTTGGCCTGTCCTTTCGTTTTCCTGGCCCTCCCCGGCTGGGAAAGTGACCCGGCCGTTTTCTTTCTTTTTACTTTCGATGTTTGACATTTCGAAAGAAAACACAGATGGTGCGCTGGCCCAACTGGAACCTCCGAATGGACGTCACCCTGCTTTCCGATGTGTCCGCCTGGCAGCACCTTGGCGGAGCCGATACCGCAACCGAAATCGCCCAGCAGCCTGCGCTGTGGGAAGCACTCGCACAGGATCTGTCGCGTGCCCGCGACCGCCTGCAGGCCTTCCTTGGCGACAGCCTCGACGATCCCAACCAGCGCGTGCTGTTCACAGGCGCCGGCAGTTCCGGCTTCATCGCCGAGATGGTGGCTGATGCGATCAACGCACAGTGGCCGGCCGAGGTGCGCGTGGTGCACACCACCAGCCTGCTGACCCACCCGGCGCTGTACCTGCAGCGTGACCGCCCGACCCTGCTGGTCTCGTTCGGCCGCAGTGGCTCCAGCCCGGAAAGCGTGGCAGCGGTGGACCGCGTGTGCAGCGACGTGGATGACGCGCGCTTCCTCGACATCACCTGCAACGCCGATGGCGAACTGGCCCGCCGTGGCGCCGGCCGTGCCGATACCTGCACCCTGCTGATGCCGTCGGCCAGCTGCGACCGCGCCTTCGCCATGACCAGCAGCCTGACCTGCATGCTGCTGGCCGCACTGACCGTGTTCGATCGTTCGCCGTGGGATGCGCGCGTGGCGCGCCTGAAGCAGATCGCCGCGCTGGCCCGCGAAGGCCAGGCGCAGTGGGACGCACCGGTGGCGGCGCTGGCGCAGCGCCCGTTCAACCGCGTGATCTACCTCGGCAGCGGGCCGCTGGAAGCGCTGGCCCGCGAGTGTGCACTGAAGGTGCTGGAGCTGACCGCTGGCCGCGTTCTGGCGCTGGCCAACACGCCGCTGGGCTTCCGTCATGGCCCGAAGTCGACGCTGGATGGCAACACCCTGGTGGTAGTGCTGCGCAGCGTGCAGCCGCTCGCGCGCCGCTACGAGCAGGACCTGCTGGAAGAACTGCGCCGCGATGGCGTGGCCGGGCAGGTGCTGGCGATCGGTCCGCATTCGGATATCGGCGCCGATGACGACTACACCCTCACCGTGCCGGCGCTGGACGATCCGTGGCTGGCACCGGTGTGGCTGGGCTTCGCGCAGCTGTTCGCGCTGCAGCGCTCGGCCGCGCTGGGACTGACCCCGGACAACCCGTTCCCGGATGGCACCGTCAACCGCGTCGTCAAGGGCGTCACCATCCACCATGGCTGAGCTGATCGCCCACGCCTGCTATGGCATCGACATCGGCGGCACCAAGATCGAGCTGGTGGCGTGCGATGCGGCGATGCAGGTCACCTGGCGCCGCCGCGTGGCCACGCCGCAGGGCGACTACGATGGCTTCCTGCAGGCCGTGGTGACGCTGGTGGCCGAGGCCGACGCCGCGCTGGGCCGGAATGATGCGGCCATCGGCATTGCCCTGCCCGGCGTGCGTGACCGCCGCAGCGGCCGCCAGCTCAGCGCGAACGTGCCCGCACTGACCGGCCAGTGCGTGGCGCAGGATCTGCAGGCGCGGCTGCAACGCTCGCTGCATTTCGGCAACGACCTGCAGTGCTTTGCCCTGTCGGAAGCGCACGGCGGTGCCGCCGAAGGCTATCCCAGCATGTTCGGCGCCATCCTCGGCACCGGTGCCGGCGGCGGCTTCTGCCTGCAGGGCCGGCTGCTGTCCGGCTTCAACGGCCTGGCCGGCGAATGGGGCCACTGGAGCGTGCCCGGCCATCTGCTGCAGCGCCATGGCCTGCCGCTGCTGGACTGCGGCTGCGGCCTGCAGGGCTGCGTGGAGCGCTATGTGTCCGGCAGCGGATTGGCCATGATCGAACGCCACCTCGGAGGCAGCGCCGTCGATGCCAGTGCGGTGATCACGCTGGCCGAAGCCGGCGATGCCCGCGCGCGCAAGGCGCTGGACATCCATCGTGACCTGCTCGGCCACAGCCTGGCCGCGCTGGTGCTGGCGCTGGACCCGCACGTGATCGTGCTCGGCGGCGGACTCTCGCAGTACGCGCCGCTGTACCAGCAGCTGCCGGCCGCCATCGCCACCCATCTGTTCAATGGCGTGCAGGTCCCCCCGATCGTGCCGCCACGGTTCGGCGATGCCGGTGGCGCACGTGGCGCTGCCCTGCTCGCCTGCCAGCCCTCGTTTTCCTGATTGACCGGAGCGTGACCATGTCCCCGTTGCAGACCCTGCTTGCTTCCCACCGCGCCGGCGCCAACGTCGGCCTGTACAGCGTCTGCTGCAGCAACGAGCAGGTGCTGCGCGCGGCCATGCACGTCGCCCTGGCGCATGGCACCGTGCTGCTGATCGAGGCCACCTCCAACCAGGTCGACCAGTTCGGCGGCTACACCGGCATGACCCCGCCGCAGTACCGCGACTACGTCGGCACGCTGGCCGATGAGGAAGGCTTCCCGCGCGAACGGCTGATGCTGGGCGGCGACCATCTTGGCCCGAATGCCTGGCAGAAGCGCCCGGCGGCCGAAGCGATGACCCACGCGCGCGTACTGATCGAAGCCTACGTCGCCGCCGGTTTCCACAAGATCCATCTCGACTGCAGCATGTCCTGCGCCGATGACCCGGTGCCGCTGCCCGATGCCATCGTTGCTGCGCGCTCGGCCGAGCTGGCCGAGATCGCCGAACGCACCGCCGCCGAACATGGCCTGCCGCCGCCGGTCTACGTGATCGGTACCGAAGTGCCGATTCCCGGAGGCGAAGCCTCGCTGGCCGAGGGCCTGCAGGTGACCACGCCGGCCGCCGCCGCGCAGACCCTGGCCATCCACCGGCAGGCCTTCGATACCCCGCAGCTGCGCGATGCGTGGCAGCGCGTGATCGCGATGGTGGTGCAGCCGGGCGTGGACTTCGACCACAGCAGCGTGCACGAGTACGACGCCGCAGCTGCCAGCACGCTGGCCGATTTCCTGGAAGAGCAGCCACGCATCGTGTTCGAAGCGCACTCCACCGACTACCAGCGCGAGAGCGGCCTGCATGCGCTGGTGCGCGACCACTTCGCCATCCTCAAGGTCGGCCCCGCGGCCACCTTCGCCTACCGCGAAGCGCTGTTCGCGCTGGCCGCGATCGAGGCCGAACTGCTGCCGGCGGCACAGTGCTCGCGCCTGCCGCAGGTGCTGGACGAGGTGATGGTGGCGCAGCCGAAGTACTGGCAGTCCTACTACCAGGGCGATGACGCCGCGCTGCGCCTGCTGCGCAGCTACTCCTTCAGTGACCGCTGCCGCTACTACTGGGGTGAGCCCCCGCTGGTGCAGGCGGTGCAGACCCTGTTCGCCAACCTGGAACAGCACGCGCCGCCACTGGTACTGCTAAGCCAGTACCTGCCGGAGCAGTACCGCGCCGTGCGTGAGGGCACGCTGGCCAACACGCCCACCGCGCTGGTGCAGCACCGCATCGGCCTGTGCCTGGGCGAGTACGCGCGCGCCTGCAGCGCCAACCAGGCCGGAACCCGCACGCAGAACGCACGTTCGGCTGCCGCCGTTGCTGCGAACGGCTAATCTCTACCTTTCCCCGCGAAACCGAGAATGGCCATGCGCAACACCCGCTCCCGCCGGCAACAGATCCTGCAGCTGCTGATCGAGCACGGCTCGGTGCAGGTGGCCGATCTGGTCGAGCGTTTCGGCGTGTCGGCGGTGACCATCCGTGCCGACCTGACCCACTTCGAGTCGCAGGGCCTGGCCAACCGCACCCACGGCGGCGCCACCCTGGTGCGCACGCCGCCGCAGGAACAGGACATCCATGAGAAGGACGCGCTGAACCTGCCGCTGAAGGAATCGATCGGTGCGCGCGCTGCGCGCCTGGTGCAGCCTGGTGACAACATCATCATCGATTCCGGCTCGACCACGATGACGCTGGCCCGCCACCTGCGCGCGCATCGCGACGTGACGGTGATGACCAATGGCCTGAACATCGCCTGGGAACTGGCCAATGCCGCGGGCATCACCGTGCTGCTGACCGGTGGCCTGCTGCGCCAGCAGTCGCTGTCGCTGCAGGGCAGCCAGGCCGAGGCCAGCCTCAACTCGTACAGCTTCGACACTCTGTTCCTGGGCGTGGACGGCCTGGACCTGCAGTTCGGCCTGACCACCCACGACGAGGCCGAAGCCCGCCTCAACCACCGCATGGTCGAGCGTGCGCGCCGCATCGTGGTGCTGACCGACGCCTCCAAGTTCGGGCGCGTCAGCCTGCACCGCATCGCCCGCCTGGACCAGATCCACGCCATCATCACCGATGCCGGTATCGACGACGCAACCCGCGAAGGGCTGCAGCGGCTGGGCATCGAAGTGATCATCGCCGAGCCTCCCGCATGACCGACGCCCGTTCCCTGCATGGCCGCATCCTCACCCCGCTGGGTTGGCGGCGTGGCCACGTCCACTTCGATTCACACGTTCGCCAGCTGCAGGTGGATGACCACAGCGGCGCTGACGACCTGCAGCTGCCGGTGATCCTGCCCGGCTTCATCGACCTGCACGTGCACGGTGCGGCCGGCGTCGACCTGATGCAGGGTGGCGATGTCGCGCGCACCATCGCACGCACCCATCTGCGCTTCGGTACCACCACACTGCTGGCGACCACCATGACCGCCGGCCTGGATGAGATCGAGCACGCGCTGCAGGGCGTGGCTGCGGCGATGGCGGCGCCCGATGCCGACGCCGCCAGCATCGTCGGCGTGCATCTGGAAGGACCATTCATCAGCCCGCAGCGCCTGGGTGCACAGCCCAACCGTACGATCGAGGCGACGCTGGCGCTGGTGCAGCAACTGCACGCACTCGCGCCGATCCGGGTGATGACGCTGGCTCCGGAAATCGGCGAGCACACCGCACTGATACCCGCGCTGGCGGCAATGGGCATCCGCGTGCAGCTCGGCCACAGCGCTGGCACATACGAGGAAGGCGTGGCCGCGCTGCAGGCCGGTGCCTCCGGCTTCACCCATCTGTTCAATGGCATGACCGGTGTCGATCACTATCGCCCGGGCATCGCGGCGGCAGCACTGGCGCATGCACAGTACGCCGAGATCATTCCCGACCTGCAGCACATCCATCCCGGCGTGATCCGCCTGGCCGCGCGCGCGATCCCGCGCCTGTATGCGGTGACCGACGCGACGGCCGCCACCGGCATGCCCGACGGCGAGTACGCGCTGGGCCAGCAGCGCGTGCACAAGTGTGGCGGCTGCGTGCGACTGGCCACGGGTTCGCTGGCCGGCAGCGCCCTGACCATGGACCAGGCGCTGCGCAACCTGGTGCGCGTCGGCCTGGAGCTGGCCGACGCCTCGCAACGTGTTTCCACCTTCCCGGCCGACTACCTGGGCCTGGGCGATCGCGGCCGCATCGCGCCCGACGCCCGCGCCGACCTGGTGGTGCTGGACGCCGAACTGCGCCTGCAGCAGGTGGTGGTGGGTGGGCGCGTGGTCGATCTGAACTGACACGCGCGATGCGGCCCGGATGCCGCGCAGGCTCCCTGTAGAGCCGAGCCATGCTCGGCTCAGCGCGCGAAGCGCGGCATGGGGAACCTCGATATCGGAACGGAAAGCAGCCGAGCAGCGCTCGGCTCTACAGAAAGCACTCTGCGACGAACCGCCGCCGGGCGTGGCCCGGCGCTACCACAGGAACTGCCGATGACTCCAAGCACCGCTCCGCGCTGGCCCGTACGCTACCTGCTCTTCATCGGCGGCCTCGGTGGCCTGCTGTACGGCATCGACATCGGCATCATCGCCGGTGCCCTGCCCTACCTGGAAGCAACGGCCAGCCATGCCTGGCAGCTCAGCAGCCAGCAGCTCGGCTTCGTGGTGGCCGCGGTACTGCTGGGCAGCGTGCTGTCGTCGCTGTTCGCCGGCATGATCGCCGACCTGATCGGCCGCCGCGGCGCGATGCTGCTGGCCGGCCTGCTGTTCACCGCCTCGATTCCGATCATGGCGCTGGCCTCCGGTTACACGCCGCTGCTGCTGGGCCGCCTGCTGCAGGGCATCAGTGGCGGTTTGATCGGTGTAGTGATTCCGCTGTACCTGGCCGAAGTGCTCAGCCCCGAGCGACGCGGGCGCGGCGCCGCGATGTTCCAGCTGCTGCTGACCGTTGGCCTGGTGCTGGCAGCCCTGATCGGCCTGTACCACGCCCACGCCGTGGATGCCGCCGCCGAAACCGTGCGCTCGCTGCCGCTGGCACAGCAGGCGCAGGAGCTGTTCACGGTGAAGGACCACGCCTGGCGCACCATCTTCTGGACCTGCCTGGCGCCGGGCCTGCTGTTCTGCGCGGGCATCTTCTGGCTGTCCGAATCACCACGCTGGCTGGTACGCCGGGGCCGCATTGATGAAGCCCGCCGCAGCCTGCAGCGCGTACTGCCCGCTGCCGATGTGGAGCCCACCCTTGCGCAGATCCAGGCGCCGGAATCGAGCAGCAGCCACAGCAAGCGCGATCCACTGCTCAGCCGCCGCTACGTGGTGCCGTTCCTGCTCGCCTGCGTCGTGCTGGCCTGCACCCAGGCCACCGGCATCAACTCGGTACTGGCCTACGCGGTGAACATCCTCAATCAGGCCGGCCTGTCCGGTTCAGTGGCCAACGGCGCCGATGTGGCGATCAAGCTGCTGAATGCGGTGATGACCGTGGTCGCGTTGCTGCTGGTCGACCGCAAGGGCCGCAAGTTCCTGCTGATGCTCGGCAGCGGTGGTATCTGCGTGGCCCTGCTGGCCGCGGCCACGCTGTTCTTCCAGGCCGAGCGTGGCCGTGACGACGTGCAGCCGCAGCTGCAGGCGGCGGTCAGCGGCGATGGCCTGCAGCTGGTGCTGGACGACGCGCAGTGGCAGCGCCTGAGCAATGGCATCGACAGCCAGGGCCGGCCGATGCAGCTGACCGTGTCGTACGCCTATGGTGACTTCACCAATGTGCGCGCCCTGCGCAGCGACAACCTGACTGATCGCGAGCTGCGCATCGAGCGCGCCGGCACCGTGCAGGCCGACAGCGTGATCGGTGCCTTCTTCCGCAAACTGCATCTGAACCCGTTCGCCGACCCCGCCAGTGCCGCGCAGGCACCGCTGCGCATCGAACAGGCCCGCATCGGCCCGGTGCCGCCGCCTGCACATGGCTGGGCGGTGGCCACCTGCATCCTGGTGTTCGTCGCGTTCTTCGCGGTCGGCCCGGGCGTGTGCGTGTGGCTGGCACTGTCGGAGCTGATGCCGAACCGCATCCGCTCCAACGGCATGAGCATCGCCCTGCTGATCAACCAGTTCGTGTCCACGACCATCGCCGCGATCTTCCTGCCCACGGTGGGCCACTACGGCTACGCCAGCATGTTCGTGTTCTGGGCGGCGTGCACCTTCGTGTTCTTCCTGGTGGCCGCGTTCTGGCTGCCGGAGACCAAGGGCAAGTCACTGGAGGAGATCGAGGCACGGTTCGCCCGGTAGCGGTCGACCTTGGTCGGCCTCCGCGCGCAACGCGGTGGCGTTGGCGCGCCCGTCATTGGCCGGTGATGTGCCTGGCCAACGCCTGCGCCTCGGCGATGCTCGGCAACCCGCTCAGCATCATCGATTCACCGAACGGGCCTTTCACCGTCGCCACCATCAACACGCGGCCATCCACGCTGATCGCCGCTCGCTGGCCCACCAGTGCTTCCGTGCCATCGTGGATGCGCTGATGCGCTTCGTGTCGAAAGCGGATCTGCAGGCCCGGCTGCTTGGCCTCGTCCAGCACGTAGCGCACATCGGCGATGTCGGCGCTGCCAGCGATCGGCGGCTCGCGCAGGGCGAGCGTTTCGCCCTGCCACTGCGCCTGCCTGCCCTTGCCGTCCGCATCGACCGCGCTCAGGCGTACATCCACACCCGCGCGCGGCGCATGATCCTTGCCTGCCAGCGCACCGGGCGTGGCACCCGGCATGCATCCGGCCAGCACCAGCGCTGCGCCCAGCAGGAACGGAAACGCGCCCCTCACTTCAGCTTCCGCAGCTTGAACGCCACCAGCACCTGCAGCAGCCCGTACAGCAGGCTGCCAATGCCGATCCACAGCGTGGTCACCGCCACGCCTGCATACGGATTGGCCGCGAACAGCAGCCCCAGCACCACCGCCAGCACGCCACTGAGGATCAGCAGCCACTCGCCCTGGATCTGCTTGCGCACGCGGATCGCGAACACGATGCGGTAGATGCCGGCTACCAGCAGCCACGCCGCCAGGAACAGCACCAGCACGCTGGCGGTGGCCAGCGGATTGATCACCGCCAGGATGCCGAAGCCCAGCGAGGCGATGGCATACAGCGCCAGCCAGCCGCGCGGAGCACCATTGCCGCCGCTGATCAGTGCGAACAGGCTGATGACACCTTCAACGATGGCCATCACGCCCAGTGTCCACGCCAGCGCCATCGCTGCGGACAACGGCCAGCCGATGGCAACGATGCCGAAACCCAGCGCGACCAGGCCATACAGCAGCAGGATCCACCAGCTGCGGCCAACCGCTGACAACAAGGGAGACAGGGGGGAATTCATGGCCACTCCTTCAGTCCAGTACCGGCCACATCCTAGCCCCCGGCGATGAAGACAGCGATCACGGCACGCGCGCGCAGACCCACACGCGTACTTCTTCTGCGCCTGCGCAGCGCAGTGTTTCGGCGATTTCCACCACCGTGCTGCCGGTGGTCATCACGTCGTCGACCACGGTCAGCCGCGTGGGCACCGGCCCATGGACATCGAACGCATCGAACAGGTTGTCCCTGCGCTGTTCGGCCGTGCGTTCGGACTGCGGCGCGGTGTGCCTCCGCCGATACAGCCCATGCCAGACCGGCATCGGCAGCAGCCGGCACAGTTCAGCAGCCTGGTTGTAGCCGCGTTGGCGCAGGCGGCGGCGGTGCAGCGGCACCGGCACCAGTGGTGGGCATGACCAGGCGGGCGGTGCCCGCTGCATCAACTGCGCCAGCAGGCGGCCAGCCGCCAGGTCCTGATGGAACTTGTAGCGCAGCAGCAGCTGGTCCACCGGCGGCAGGTACAGCAGGCTGGCATGCGTGGCCGCCTGCGGCGGTGCCTCCTCGCGGCAGCTGCCGCAGACGATCAGGGCCGCGTCCGGCAACGGCAGCGCGCAACGCAGGCAGGCGCGGCCGGCCCAGGGGAGTCCGGCGAGGCAGGCGCGGCACAGATCGAGATCATCATGGCCCGGATCGCCGCAGACCAGGCAGCGGAGTGGCAGCAGCACACCCAGCAGTGCGCGGGAGACACGGGTTGCCGAATGCAGGAGATCAATACGCATCCCCCATGCTTCATCGCGCACCCCGGTGCGGCCATCGGCGAAGGACCGATTGCAGTGTCGGGGCTGCCCGCAACAGCGGAGGGTGCTGCCGATCAGGAAGGGCGTTCGTCCTGCCCAGGCCCGGTTGATGCAACCGCGGGCACCACCAGCACCTCTGCCAGCCCACGGTAGATCGGCACCCGGCACACCAGCCCGGACACACCACGCGCGATCAGCACCGTGGCCAGGATCGGCAGCAGCAGATCACCACTGTCGGTCAGCTCCAGCGAGATCACCGCCGAGGTCAGCGGTGCCTGGGTGACGCCGGTCAGGTAGGCACACATGCCCAGCAGCACGAACGCACGCGGATCCACGCCCGGCATCAGCACCGCCAGGTTGTGGCCAAGGCCGGCACCGACCGCCAGCGCCGGCGAGAACAGGCCGCCGGGAATGCCGGCTACGTACGATGCGAGATTCGCCAGCAGCTTCATCAACCCGAACTCATGGCCCACCATCGCCTGCCCCTGCACGAGGCTGCGCGCCTGTTCGTAGCCGGTGCCGAATGCGCCTTCTCCGAACGCCAGGGCCAGCAGCACCACCACCAGCCCGCAACCTGCGGCCAGCAACACGGGATGCCGCTGCCGCAGTTGCCCGAGCCAACGGGGGCGGCCCGCCGCACTGGCCAGCACCGCGCGCGCGAACAATCCGCCCAGCAATCCGGCCACTACGCCGCACAGCAGGATCGCGAGCCAGCCCTGTCCCAGCGGCAACCGCGCGCTCACATGGCCGAAGTAGGTGTAGTTGCCGAGCAGGCCCAGCGACACCACGCCGCCGACAATCACCGCAGTCAGCAGGGTGCCGGAGAACCGATGCTCGAAACGGCCGCTGAGCTCCTCGATGGCGAAGACGATGCCGGCCAGCGGTGTGTTGAACGCCGCCGCGATGCCGGCCGCGCCACCGGCCAGCAGGAAGTGCGAGAGTTCGCGCGGGTCCTTGAAGCCGAACCAGCGGCCGAACAGGTACATCAGGCTGGCACCCACATGCACGGTCGGGCCCTCGCGGCCAACGGACGCGCCACCGAGCAGGGACAGCGAGGTCAGCAGCAGCTTGCCGGCCGAAACCGCTGGGGAAAGGTTGGTTTTCCGGAACGGCTCATCGGGCTTGTCCAACGCAGCGATGACCTGCGGAATGCCGCTGCCCCGCGTGGGCTTCAGCACGCCACTGGTCAGCCAGGCCAGCAACGCGAAGATGCCGGGCGTGAGCAGCAGGGCCCACCACGGCGAGTGCGCGGTGATGCGCTGGAACAGATGGAAGGCCGCGTCGCTGGCCTTGGCAAACAGGATGGCCACCAGCGCTACGGCCACAGCCCCGCCCCAGAGCGCGGCACGGCGGCGCCAGGCCTCACTGAGAACCAGCGCGGTGATGCGGCCGCGGAGGCGATGAAGATCGGTCATGGGAGAGAGTCTGCGCGCCAGCGCTTGCGTCGGGCAGCGGCCACTGTGGCCGGAGGCCTTGCAGGATGCGGTGAAATGCGGCGCCTTCCTCGCTGCTAGGACACGCCAACGAATTGTAAACCATATCATTCAATAAATAGTTGACAGCCCTCTCCACCCCACCCACACTGCCGCCCTCGCTCCATTCGTATCCAAGGTCCCGCCATGGCTGCTGCCATCCGCCACGACTGGCAACACGACGAACTGCAGGCCCTGTTCGACCTGCCGTTGCCCGAGCTGCTGTTCCGCGCCGCGGCGGTCCACCGTGAGCACTTCGACCCGGCGCAGGTGCAGGTGTCCACGCTGCTGTCGGTGAAGACCGGAGGCTGCCCGGAAGACTGCGCCTACTGCCCGCAGGCGCAGCGCTACAGCACCGGCGTGAACGCGCAGAAGCTGATGGACACCGATGCGGTGCTGGCCAAGGCCCGCCAGGCCAAGGCCGCCGGCGCGTCGCGTTTCTGCATGGGTGCAGCGTGGCGATCGCCGAAGGACCGCGACATCCCGAAGGTGGCGGCGATGATCGCCGGGGTGAAGGCGCTGGGCCTGGAGACCTGCGCCACGCTGGGCATGCTCAGTGGCGAACAGGCACGTGCGCTGAAGGACGCCGGCCTGGACTACTACAACCACAACCTTGACACCGCGCCGGACTACTACGATTCGATCATCCACACGCGCCAGTACCAGGACCGCCTGGACACGCTGGAGCACGTGCGCGAGGCCGGCCTGAAAACCTGCTGCGGCGGCATCGTCGGCATGGGCGAGACGCGCGCGCAGCGCGTGGGCCTGCTGCTGGCGCTGGCCACGCTGCCGGCACATCCCGATTCGGTGCCGATCAACAGGCTAGTGCAGGTGGCGGGCACGCCGCTGCATGGCAGCGCCGAGCTGGACCCGTTCGAGTTCGTGCGCATGATCGCAGTGGCGCGCATCGCCATGCCGCGCTCGATGGTGCGGCTGTCGGCCGGTCGCGAGGCGATGAGCGACGAACTGCAGGCGCTGTGCTTCGTGGCCGGTGCCAACTCGATCTTCTACGGCGACAAGCTGCTGACCACCGGCAACCCAGAGAGCGAGCGCGACCTGGCCCTGTTCGCGCGGTTGGGCCTGCAACCGATGGCGATGCAGGTGGACGCCGAGGGTCACGACCACGGTGGCACCGTGCACGCCGATATCAGTGCAGATACGTCCGGCTGTGGCTGCGCCCGCGCGGCCTGAGACGGGCCGCAAGCAGGCGCCGCGGCAACGCGCTACCCTAGCCGCCCCGTCGCTGCATTCCGCCGCCATGGCCCGCCCCGACCTGACCGCCCGCCTCCACGCCCAACGCGCCCTGCGCGATGCCCAAGGCCTTCGCCGCGCGCGGCGCACGGTCAACCGTCGTGATGGCGTCCGCCTGGAAGTGGACGGCCAGTGGCTGACCGGCTTCTGCAGCAATGATTATCTGGGCCTGGCCCAGCAGTTCAGCGTGGTCAACGCGCTGCAGGATGCCGCCGCACGCGAAGGCACCGGCGCGGGTGCATCGCACCTGGTCTGCGGCCACCACGCCCTGCATGACGCGCTGGAGCGCGAAGTGGCGGAGTGGCTGGGCTACCCGCGCGCGCTGCTGTTCGGTAGTGGCTTCGCCGCCAACCTGGCCGTGCAGCAGGCACTGCTGAGCGAAGAGAACGACGTCTGCGTGCAGGACAAGCTCAACCACGCCAGCCTGCTCGATGCGACGCGGCTGGCCGGTGCGCGCCTGCGCCGTTATCCGCACCTTGATGCCGAAGGCGCGATGCGCCAGCTCAAGCACGCGCCCGACGGCGCGGCGATGCTGGCCACCGATGGTGTCTTCAGCATGGATGGCGACATCGCACCGCTGCGTGCATTGTCACTTGTGGCACGCCTGCAGCAGGCGCTGTTCTATGTGGACGATGCGCACGGCGTGGGCGTGGTCGGTGACGGCCGTGGTGCCGTGGCCGCCGCCGGGCTGGGCGTGGACGATGTGCCGCTGCAGCTGGTCACGCTGGGCAAGGCACTGGGCGGTTCCGGCGCGCTGGTGCTGGGCCGCGACGATCTGGTCGAGCACCTGGCCGAAACCGCGCGCCCCTACATCTACACCACGGCGATGCCGCCACCGCTGGCCGCCGCTGCACTTGAAGCGGTGCGCCTGGCACGCCGTGACAACTGGCGCCGCTCGAAACTGACCGACCTGATCGCGCTGTTCCGCAGCGAGGCACGCCGCCATGGTCTGGACCTGATGGCTTCGGAAACGCCGATCCAGCCGCTGCTGTGTGGTGACGATCACCGCGCTGTGGCGATGTCCAAGACACTGGAACAGGCTGGTTGGCTGGTCGGCGCGATCCGTCCACCCACGGTGCCCGAAGGCAGGGCGCGCCTGCGTGTCACCCTGACCGCCCTGCACACGCCGGAACAGGTGCGTGGCCTGGTGGACGCGATCGCCAGCGCGCGCGATCGCGTGGATCTGGCGGTGCGTGACGCCGCGCCACCGCCATTGCCTGTCTTTGCCTGAGCCTGCTGTCGTTTTCCCATGCATATCGACGTCACCGGCCAGGGGCCGGACCTGGTACTGATCCATGGCTGGGCCCTGCAGGGCGGTGTGTTCGCACCGTTGGTGCAGCGCCTGGCGGACCGGTTCACCCTGCATCTGGTTGATCTTCCGGGCCATGGCCACAGCCGCGAAGACACCACGCCGTTGCGCCTGCCATTCGTGGTCAACGCCATTGCCGCGGCCACGCCGCCGGCGGTGTGGTGTGGCTGGTCACTGGGCGGCCTGTTCGCACTGCACGCCGCCGCGACCCTTCCGAAGGTGCGCGGGCTGGCGATGATCGCGGCCACGCCGCGCTTCGTGCGGGGCGACGACTGGCCGCATGCGGTGGAGCCGGCGGTGTTCGAGCAGTTCGGGCGCGAGCTGGAGACCGACTTCGGCGGCACCCTGGAACGCTTCCTGGCGCTGGACGTGATGGGCTCTGCGCACGCCCGCGAGGAGCTGCGGACGCTGCGCCAAAGGCTGATCGAGCGCGGCGCGCCCACCGAACGCGCCCTGCTGGAAGGCCTGCGCCTGCTGGAAAGCACCGACCTGCGCGGGGCACTGCCGACGCTGGGCAAACCCAGCCTGTGGATCGCCGGCCAGCGTGACCGGCTGGTGTCTCCGGCGGCGATGCAGGCCGCTGCGGCACTGGCCCCGGGTGCGCAGGCGCTGACCATCGCCCATGGCGGCCACGCGCCCTTCCTCGGCCATGCCGACGAGGCGGCCAGCGCCCTGCAACACTTCGTTGCCGGCCTGTCACCGGCCGATGGCGGACAATGAGCCCCCTCCGAATTCCGCAGGATTGACGCATGGATCTGGGTATCAACGGCCGCTGGGCACTGGTCTGCGGCGCAAGCAAGGGCTTGGGCCTGGGCTGCGCGCGTGCGCTGGTGCGCGAGGGCGTCAACGTAGTGATCGTGGCCCGGGGCGAAGCGGCCCTGCAGGCCGCCGCTGAAGCACTGCGTGCTCTGCCCGGCGCCGCGGACATCCGCGCGGTCGCCGCCGATGTCACCACCGAGGCCGGCCGTGCCGCGGCGCTGGCCGCATGCCCGCAGGTGGACATCCTGGTCACCAATGCCGGTGGCCCGCCGCCGGGCGACTTCCGCAATTTCGAGCGCGACGACTGGATCGCCGCGCTGGACGCCAACATGCTGGCGCCGATCGCGCTCATCCGCGCCACCGTCGACGCGATGATCGCGCGCGGCTTCGGCCGCATCGTCAACATCACCTCGTCGGCGGTGAAGGCCCCGATCGACATCCTGGCGCTGTCCAACGGCGCGCGCAGTGGCCTGACCGGCTTCGTCGCCGGCCTGTCGCGCCGTACCGTGGCGCACAACGTCACGATCAACAACCTGCTGCCCGGCCAGTTCGACACCGACCGCCTGCGCGCCAACTTCGCCCACAGTGCGGGCAAGGACGGCAATGCTGCGGAAGTGGCCGAACGCCGCCGCCAGCAGATCCCCGCCGGCCGCTTCGGCACGGCGGACGAATTCGGCGCGGCCTGCGCCTTCCTGTGCAGCGCACAGGCCGGTTACCTCACCGGGCAGAACCTGCTGATCGACGGCGGCGCCTACCCCGGTACGTTCTAAGAGACTTTCGCAATGCCGTCCCACTTCGATGCCCGCCATGTCCGCCGCGCGTTCGCCCGCGCCGCCACCAGCTACGACGCCGCCGCCGCCCTGCAGCGCGAGGTGCAGGCGCGGCTGGTGGAATCGCTGGACTACCTGGAAGCACGCAGGCCCGAGGTGGTGCTGGACATTGGCGCCGGTACCGGCCACGCCAGTGCGCTGATGAAGAAGCGCTGGCCGAAGGCGCAGGTGATCGCACTGGACGTGGCCCTGCCGATGCTGGACCAGGCCAAGCGCCAGGCCGGTTGGTGGAAGCCGTTCCAGCGCCTGTGCGGCGACGCCGCCGCGCTGCCGCTGGCCGACAACAGCGTGGACGTGATCTTCAGCAACCTGTGCCTGCAGTGGGTGGACGATCTGCCGGCGGTGTTCGCTGGCTTCCGTCGCGTGCTCAAGCCCGGTGGCCTGCTGCTGTGCTCCACCTTCGGCCCGGACACGCTGGTCGAACTCAACGAAGCGTTCGCGGCCGCCGATGATCGCCCGCACGTGAGCCGCTTCGCCCAGATCGCCCAGTTCGGCGATGCGCTGATGATGGCCGGTTTCCGCGACCCGGTGCTGGATCGCGATCTGTTCACCCTGACCTACGACGACCTGCCGTCGCTGATGCGCGAACTGCGCGCGATGGGTGCCACCAATGCGCGGGTGGATCGCCGCCACACGCTGACCGGGCGTGGCCGTTTCGCTGCGGCGGCAGCGGCGTATGAACCGATGCGGCGCGCCGACGGCAAGCTGCCCAGCAGCTGGGAAGTGATCTATGCCCACGCCTGGGCACCGGACCCGGGCGCACCGATCCGCGAAGGCGGGCATGACGTGGCCTCGGTGCCGGTGTCGGCGATCCCGATCCGGCGCAAGCAGACCTGATCGTCTGTAGTGCCGGCCGCTGGCCGGCAACCTCACGATTCCATGGTTGGCATCTGCCGGCCAGCGGCCGGCACTACCAAATGCGACGCCATACGCGAATCGCTCTGGTGGGTGCCGACCTTGGTCGGCACAGTGCCGGCAACCTCACGATTCCATGGTGGGCGTCTGCCGGCCAGCGGCCGGCACTACCGCATGGCACCCGCCCAAATCAGGTTTCCGCCTCAGGTGTTGGCCGGCGAACTCAGCGGCGGCCGCACCAGGTCGCGGTGGAAGAAGTAGATTTCCTGCACCAGGAAACGCCAGCTGGTGTGGAAGCTGCGGAAGCGCGTGCTGGGCGTGGACGAGGCCAGTGCATCGATGCCCAGCGCCTTGCTCAGGCGCAGCGCGCGCGCCATGTGCAGCGGGTCGCTGACGATGATCACCCGGTGCAGGTTGCGCTGGTCCATCAGCCGCTTGGCTTCCACCAGGTTCTGCACGGTGTTGCGCGAGGCGGTCTCGATCAGGATCGCATCGTCCGGCACGCCGTGCTTGAGCGCATAGCGCCGCGCCACCTGTGACTCGGAAAAGCGCGCGCCGGTTCCACCATAGCCGCCGGTGAAGATCAGCAGTGGCGCGAACTGGGCCTCATAGAGATCCAGCCCATGACGGATGCGTTCTTCGAATACCGGCGACGGCTTGGCGTCATAGGCCGCCGCACCGAGCACGATGATGGCGTCGGCCTTGGCCGCCTGGTCACGCTCGCCGATCCAGACGATCCAGGCAGTCACGCCCAGCAGCCAGATCACCAGCAGGACGAACAACCGCCACAGCCAGCCCAGCAGGCCAGTGCGATGCCGGTGCCGGTCGCGGCTCACGGCGCCCCCCAGCGCAGTGCGGGCAGGTCGACGTTGCCGCCGGACAGCACCAGGCCCACGCGCAGGCCGGCAAAACGCTGCGGCTGCGCGAGCACCGCGGCGAGCACGGTCGCCGATGACGGCTCGACCACCTGCTTGAGGACCTCCCACAGCAAGCGCATCGCCGCCATCGTCGCCGCGTCATCGACCACGATCACCTCGGCGTTGGCCGCGCGCAGCAGCTCGAAGTTGGGCGCGCCGATCAGGGTGCGCAGGCCATCGCAGATCGTGTCCGGGGTGAACGGCCCCTGGCGCTCGCCAGCGGCCAACGAGCGCGCGGTGTCGTCAGCGCCGGCCGGCTCGGCCAGCACCAGCCGGGTCTGCGGGCTGGCGAGCTGCAGGGCCCGGGCGGTACCGCTGGCCAGGCCACCGCCGCCCACCGGCACCACCAGCACGTCGAACGGGCCGTCGCTGTGCAGCAGCTCCAGTGCCGCGGTGCCCTGCCCGGCCATGACGGCCGGGTCGGCATAGGGATGGACCAGGGTCGCGCCGGTATCAGCCTGTACTTTGGCGCAGGTGGCCTCGCGGTCGGCGATCGTTGGCGGGCAGCGCCAGAGCGTGGCGCCATGGCGGGCGATGTTGGCCAGCTTGGCCGCCACGGCACCTTCGGGCACCACCACGTGGCAGGGAATGCCACGGGTGCGCGCGGCCGAGGCCAGGGCGGCGCCGTGGTTGCCGGAGGAATGGGTGACCACGCCGGCACTGGCGCGATCGGCATCCAGCGACCACACCGCATTGCAGGCGCCGCGGAACTTGAATGCGCCACCGCGCTGCAGATGCTCGGCCTTGAACGCCAGCTGCGCGCCGGCCAGCGCATCCAGCGTGCGCGAGCGCAGCACCGGGGTCACGCTGGCGTACGGCGCGATCCGCGCAGCGGCAGCCAGGACATCATCGGCACGGGGCAACAGTGAATCGCTCATGACGCAAGATTAACGTATGGCTCCCTGCTGGCGACCCCGGCACAGGTCATGCCAGCATGGGAGCCTTCACCGCCATTCATCCTGGACAGTGAAGTTAAGGGCCGATTCAACGCCTGCGCACGAAGCTCACTGCACAACCCGTCCTCTGGGGGGACCCACCATGAAAACGCGCCTGATGCTTGCCGGTGGCCTGATGCTGGCCCTGACCGGCTGCACCACCTACGACTATGTCGGCGGTGGCCGCAGCGGCAGCTACTACCACGGTGCGCCGTCGGTGGAGTACCGCTACCCCGCCGGCTATCCCTACAACTACGGCTACCCGTACTACGGCGGCTATGGCGGCTACTACGGCGGCTATGGCAATCCGTACTACTCGCGCCCGATCTACCGCCCGCCGCACAACCACCGCCCGCCACCGCGCCCACCCGGCAACGGCGGCGAGAACCGCCCGCCGCCGCCGTCGCGGCCGTCGTACAACGGCGGTTCGCCGTGGCGGAACATGGACTCGATGCGCCGCCCGCCTCAGTCGAACATCCAGCCATCTGCGCCCCCGCCGCCGGCCCGTCCGGCTCCGGCGCCGAGTGCGCCAAGAATGAACGGTTCCCCCTGGCGCAACATGGATCGTGGGACGCAGCGCACAGTTGAGCGCTGAACCGTATTGCATTTCACACGGTCCAAGCCGCACTCTACGGGACCAGTGACGGCCCGCGTCACAAAGTGACAAAAACGGCATGGGCCGCCGCAAAAAGCTCTACGTCGATATCCGACAGGAACATCTGGATCCCCCCTGTTCCGGCCCTGTCGGATGTCGGCACCTCTGAAGGCAGACGGCCCCGCAGTGCGGGGCCGTTTGTTTTGCCGGATCACCCACCGGCGACAGCCCCAGCGTCAGTAGATCCACGCCCTGCGTGGATCTCGCCTTCCCGGCAGTCAAAAAAACAGGGCCGGGCAGTCCCCCGACTGCCGGCCCCCTGCTCCCCCACCGTGCGCCTGTACCGGCCCCTGTTCCAATTCCGGTCACGGGCGCCTGCGGCGCCAGCCACGGTGGGTGCTATTGGGTTATCTGCAAAAATCCTGCCAACTTTAGGGCTGATTTCGACGGGAGCCGGCCGGCGCCGACGTCCCGGCCCCGAATGGCGCTAAAATCGCCACCCCGGTGCCGCCCCGGCCGCGCCCGCCCCCAGCTGAACAGCCCCAATGAACCCGTCCTTCCATCGTTACGACGTCATCGTCATCGGCGGTGGTCACGCCGGCACCGAAGCCGCGCTGGCCGCGGCCCGTACCGGCGTGCGCACCCTGCTGCTGACCCACAACATCGAAACGGTGGGCGCGATGAGCTGCAACCCGGCCATCGGCGGCATCGGCAAGGGCCATCTGGTCAAGGAAATCGACGCCCTGGGCGGTGCGATGGCGCATGCCGCCGACCGCGCCGGCATCCAGTGGCGCACGCTCAACGCCTCCAAGGGCCCGGCCGTGCGCGCCACCCGCTGCCAGGCCGACCGCAACCTGTACCGCATGGCGATCCGCGCCATCGTCGAAGGCCAAGCCAACCTGACCGTGTTCCAGGCCGCCGTCGATGATCTGGTCATTGAAGGCGACGCCGTGCGCGGGGTCATTACCCAGACCGGCCTGCGCTTCGACGCCGGGGCCGTGGTGCTGACCGCTGGCACCTTCCTGGCCGGCAAGATCCATGTCGGCCCGACCCAGTACGCCGCCGGCCGCATGGGCGACCCGCCGGCCACTACCCTGGCGGCGCGCCTGCGCGAGCGTCCCTTCCAGGTGGACCGCCTGAAGACCGGCACGCCGCCGCGCATCGATGGCCGCTCGCTGGACTACAGCGTGATGGACGAGCAGCCGGGCGATTCGCCGCGGCCGGTGATGTCCTTCCTCGGCTCGGTGGACGAGCATCCGCAGCAGGTCAGCTGCTGGATCACCCACACCACCGAGCAGACCCACCAGATCATCCGCGACGCGCTGCACCGATCGCCGCTGTACAGCGGCCAGATCGAAGGCATCGGCCCGCGCTACTGCCCGTCCATCGAGGACAAGGTGGTGCGCTTCGCCGAAAAGGCCAGCCACCAGATCTTCGTCGAACCCGAAGGCCTGGGCATCGTCGAGATCTACCCCAACGGCATCTCGACCTCGCTGCCGTTCGACGTGCAGCTGGAGATGGTGCGCAGCATCCGCGGCTTCGAGAACGCGCACATCACCCGCCCCGGCTACGCCATCGAGTACGACTTCTTCGATCCGCGCGGGCTGAAGGCTTCGCTGGAGACCAAGCTGGTGAACGGCCTGTTCTTCGCCGGCCAGATCAACGGCACCACCGGCTATGAAGAGGCCGCCGCGCAGGGCCTGCTGGCCGGCCTCAACGCCGCGCGCCAGGTGCGCGGGCTGGACGGCTGGTGCCCGCGCCGCGACGAGGCCTACCTGGGCGTGCTGGTGGATGACCTGATCACCCACGGCACCAACGAGCCGTACCGCATGTTCACCAGCCGCGCCGAGTACCGCCTGCAGCTGCGCGAGGACAATGCGGACCAGCGCCTGACCCCGACCGGCCGCGAGATGGGCCTGGTGGATGACCGTCGCTGGGGTGCGTTCGAGACCAAGCAGGCCGCTGTTGCTGCCGAGCGCGCACGCCTGGGCGCGCTGTGGGCGACCCCGGCCAATGCGCTGGGCCGCGAAGTGCAGGACACGCTGGGCGTGGCGGTCAGCCGCGAGACCAACGTGCTGGACCTGATCAAGCGCCCCGAGCTGGATTACGCGCAGCTGATGCAGGTGCCATCGCTGGGGCCGGCCGTGGCCGACGCCAAGGTGGCCGAGCAGGTGGAGATCGGCGTGAAGTACGCCGGCTACCTGGACCGCCAGCGCGAGGAGATCGAGCGCCAGCAGCGGCATGAAGCCACGCCGATCGCCGAAGCCTTCGATTACGCGGCGGTGCGCGGGCTATCGGCCGAAGCGCTGCAGAAGCTGGAGCGCGTGCGCCCGCAGACCATCGGCCAGGCGCAGCGCATCCCGGGCATGACCCCGGCGGCGATCTCGCTGCTGCTGGTGCATCTGGAGCGCGCGCGCCGCGGCCGCGTGGCGTAACGCGGGACCGTCCGCTTCTGGTGGGTACCGACCTTGGTCGGTACATGACTCTGCCCTGGTGGGTGCCGACCTTGGTCGGCACGAATCATCCGAACGCGATGCTCCGTGCATGTGTGCCGACCAAGGTCGGCACCCACCGGAGCGGAACACGCACCCACATTGGCGATCGCGCTACCGTGCGTCGGCCGCGCCGCCCAGCACCTTGAACAACGTCACCCGGTTGCCCGCCTCCTGCTGCTGCAACGCGATCAGGTCCTGTTGTGCGGCATACAGGCTGCGCTGCGCATCCAGTGCCTGCAGATAGCCGTCCAGCCCGGTGCGGTAGCGCGCATCGGCCAGCGTGTAGCTGCGCTGGCTGGCGGCGACCAGTGCGCGCTGCGCTTCCATCTGCGTGGCCAGGTGATCGCGCGTGGCCAGCGCATCGGCCACTTCACTGAAGGCCTGCTGGATCGCTTTCTCGTACTGCCCGATGCCGATGTCCTTGCCGATCTTCGAGGCATCCAGCGAGGCCTTCAGTGCGCCGGCGTGGAAGATCGGCGCGGTGATGCTGGGCGCGAACGACCAGCCACGGGTGCCGGCCGAGAACAGCGTCGACAACGCGGTGGAGCTGTGGCCGTAGTTGGCGGTCAATGTCAGCGTCGGGAAGAATGCAGCGCGCGCGGCACCGATATCGGCATTGGCCGCCTGTAGTGCGTGTTCGGCGGACAACACGTCCGGGCGCTGCAGCAGCACGCTGGACGGCAGGTTGGCCGGCAGCGGCGCCAGTGCCACGCTGCCATCCAGCGCCTGCGCGGTTGGCAGCAGGGCCGCATCCAGCGGCGCCCCCACCAGCAACTGCAATGCATCACGATCCTGCGCCTGCTGCGTCTGCAGCTTGGCGAGCGCACCGCGTGCGGCTTCGACGCTGGTCTGTACCTGCGAGACATCCAGCCCCGAGGCCAGCCCCTGCGCATGACGGGCCTCGGTGCGCTGCAGGGTCTGCTGCTGGCTGTCCAGGGTCTGCAGTGTGAACGCCAGTGACTGCTCGTCCGCTGCCAGCGCCAGCCACGCCGTGGCCACTTCGGCCACCAGGCTGGTGCGCGCGGCGCGCTGGTTCTCGGCGCTGGCCAGCCAGTTCTGCAGGGCCTCGTTCTTCAGGCTGCGGATGCGTCCGAACAGATCCAGTTCCCAACTGCTGATACCCACCTGCACGGCATCGGATTCAGTTACCCGGGTGGCACCGGTCTCGCTGTTGGCATCGCTCACGCGCGAGCGGGCGACGCTGCCACTGGCATCCACCGGCGGCAGCAGCGCCGCGCGCTGGATGCGGTACTGCGCCCGCTCCTTCTCCACCTGCAGCATGGCCACGCGCAGGTCGCGGTTGTTCTGCAGCGCCAGCGTGATTACCTGCTGCAGGCGTGGCTCGAGGAAGACGTCGCGCCATGCCGGCATCGCCAATGCCGGCTCGGCCTCGCCCGTGGCGGCATTGCCGAATTGTGCCGGCACCGGCGCCTCGGGCCTCTGGTAATGCGGCGCCATGCTCACGCAGCCGCCCAGCACGGTGGTCATCATTGCGGCCGCAATGGCGCGCAGCAGCATCGGCTTCATGGGCGTACCTCCGGGGCGGTGGCTTCGGCCGGCGCGCGGCCCGGGAACAGGCGGCGCACGAGCAGGTAGAACAACGGCACGAAGAACATGCCCAGCACCATCGAGGCGACCGTGCCGCCGGCCACGCCGGTACCCAGCGAGCGGCGCGCGGCCGAGCCGGCGCCGGTGGCGAACACCAGCGGCAGCACGCCCATCAGGAACGCCAGCGAGGTCATCACGATCGGCCGCAAGCGCAGATAGACGGCCTGCAGGATCGCCTCGCGGGTGTTCCTGCCCTGCTGTTCAAGGATGCGCGCGAACTCGACGATCAGGATGCCGTTCTTGGCCGCCAGGCCAATCGTGGTCAGCAGGCCGACCTGGAAGTACACGTCATTGTTGAGGCCACGCAGGTTCATCAACAGCACGGCGCCGAACACGCCCACCGGCACCGCCAGCATCACCGCGAACGGCACCGCCCAGCTTTCATACAGCGCGGCCAGGCACAGGAACACGAACAGCAGCGAGATGGCGTACAGCATCGGCGCCTGGTTGCCCGACAGCTGTTCCTGGTAGGCCATGTCCGACCAGGCATGGCTGAAGCCTTCCGGCAGTTTGTCGGCCAGGCGCGCGATCTCGGCCATCGCCTCGCCGGAACTGACGCCGGGCGCGGGCTGGCCGGTGATCTCCATCGCCGAGATGCCGTTGTAGCGTTGCAGCGCGGCCGGTGCACTGGACCAGTGCGCGCTGACCAGCGACGAAAGCGGCACCATCTGCCCAACCTGGTTGCGCACGCTCCAGCGCTCGATGTCCTGCGGCTGCATGCGCGCTTCGGCGGCGCCCTGGATGAACACCTTCTTGATGCGGCCCTTGTAGATGAAGTTGTTGACGAAGTCGCCACCCAGCGCCGCGTTCAAGGTGTCATTGATGTCCTGCGGATTCACGCCCATGGCCTGCGCCTTGGCGTCGTCCACCTTCACCGCATACACCGGCGCGTCCTCCAGGCTGGCGTAGCGCACGTTGACCAGCTTCGGATCCTTGGCGGCTTCCTTCAACAGCGTGTTGCGCGCGGCCACGGCAGCGGCATGGCCGGCGCCGCCTTCGTCCTGCAGTTCCAGGGTGAAACCGCCCGCATCACCCAGGCCAAGGATGGCCGGTGGCGAGGTGATGAACACCTGCGCATCGGGCACGCTGGCCAGGGCCGCGGTCAACCGCGCGGCAATGGTGTCGGCGTCGTCCTTGCGGTCATCCCAGTCCTTCAGGCGGATGAAGGCCTGGCCGACGTTCTGGCCGCTGCCGGTGACACTGAAACCGGCGGTGGCTTGGATCGACAGCACGCCGTCGTCCTTCACCGCGGCGGCACTCAGGCGATCCATCACCGCGCGGGTCTGCTCCAGGGTGGCACCGGCCGGCAGCTTCACCAGCGCGTTGAGCATGCCCTGGTCCTCGTCGGGCAGGAACGCGCCCGGCAGGTGCCACAGCAGCAGGCCGGTGGCCACGCTCAGCGCCAGGTAGAACACCACGCCCAGCGTGCGCCGGCCAAGGAAGCCATCCACCCGGCTACGGAGGCCGTTGGACGCGCGCTCGAAACGGTGGTTGAACCAGATGAAGCACTTGCCCAGCAGGCTCGGCTCACCGCCGTGGTCGCCATGCGGATGGCCGCCCTTGGGAATCGGGTGCAGGATGCTGCCGCACAGGGCCGGGGTGATGGTCATCGCCACCAGCACCGACAGGATCATCGCGGCAGCGATCGTCACCGAGAACTGGCGATAGATCACGCCGGTGACACCGCTGAAGAACGCCATCGGCAGGAACACCGCGGTCAGCACCAGCACGATGCCGACCAGCGCGCCGGTGATCTGGCCCATCGCCTTCAGCGTGGCCGGCTTCGGCGCCAGCCCTTCGAAGGTCATCACCCGCTCCACGTTCTCCACCACCACGATGGCATCGTCCACCAGCAGGCCGATGGCCAGCACCAGCGCGAACATGGTCAGCGTGTTGATCGAATAGCCAAATGCCGCCAGCACGCCGAAGGTGCCCAGCAGCACCACCGGCACCGCGATGGTCGGGATCAGCGTGGCCCGCCAGTTCTGCAGGAACAGGTACATCACCAGCACTACCAGGATGACCGCCTCGATCAGGGTGATCACCACTTCCTTCAGCGAGATCGTCACGAACGGCGTGGTGGTGAACGCCACGTGGTAGGTGTAGCCGTGCGGCCAGTGCTTCTGCAGCTGCTGCAGTCGTGCCTCGACGGCCTTGGACACGGCGATGGCATTGGCGCCGGCATTGAGCTCGATGCCCAGCGACGCCGACGGCTTGCCGTTGAAGGTGCTGATGCTGTCGTAGCTTTCCGGCCCCAGGCCGATCGTTGCCACGTCGCCCAGGTGCACCACGCTGCCGTTGGCATCGGCCTTGAGCACCACCCGCGCGAACTGTTCGGGCGTGTGCAGGCGGCTGCGCGCGGTGACCGTGGCGTCCAGCTGCTGGCCCTTCAGCGCCGGCTGGCCCCCCAGCTCACCGGCCGAGACGTCGGTGTTCTGCGCCTGCAGTGCGGTCTCGATGTCCGACGGCATCAGCGCGTACTGCCGCATCTTCTCCGGGTCCAGCCAGATGCGCATGGCGTATTCCTGGCCGATCGGCTGGATGTTGCCGACACCACTGACGCGGCTGATCTGGTCGTCGATGCGCGCTTCCATGAAGTTGGCGACATCGAAGTTGTCCATGCTGCCGTCTTCGCTGGTGAACGACAGCACCTCGAAGATCGAACCACTGGACTTGGTGATGGTCAGGCCGTTCTGTTGCACCGCCTGCGGCAGCGTCGCCATGGCCGCCTGCAACTGGTTCTGCACCTGCACCTGCGCGGTGTCCGGATTGGTGCCGGTGGCAAACACCAGGTTGACCTGCGCCGAGCCATCGGAGGCGCTGGTGGAGGTCATGTACATCAGGTGGTCCAGGCTCTGCTGGGACTGCTCGATGACCTGGGTGACCGCGTTCTCCACGGTCTGCGACGAGGCGCCGGTGTAGGTGGCGCGGATGGTGATGGTGGGTGGGGCGATCTGCGGGTAGCGGTCCACCGGCAGGATCAGGATCGCGAGCAGGCCGAGCAGGCCGACCGCAATGGCGATCACCCAGGCGAAGATCGGCCGGTCGATGAAGAAACGAACCATGCGTGGCAGGCCTCAGTGCGACGTTTCGTCGGTGTTGCCGTCCGGGTCGACCGCCGGCATCGCCGCCAGCTGCGCCGTGGTGGCCGCCGCCGCCTTCACCTGCTGGCCGAGCGAAACCGCGCTGCCATTGCTGACGATCACCCGCTCGCCGGGCTTCAGGCCCTGGGTGATCTGCCACTGGTTGCCCACTACCTGGCCGGTGCTGACCCGGCGCTCGACCACGCGATCCTTTGCGTCGAGCAGGCGCAGCAGCGGCTCGCCACGTTCATTGCGCAGCACCGCCTTCTGCGGCACCAGCAGGGCACGCGCATCGGTGGCCATCGGCAGCACCGCCTTCAGGTACATGCCCGGCAGCAGCAGGCCCTCCGAGTTCGGAATGACCGCGCGCAGCACCACGTTGCCGGTGCCCGGATCGACTGCGCTGCCGACGAACTCCAGGGTGCCTTCATGCGCATAGGTGCTGCCGTCCTCCAGCAGCACCTTCACCTGTGCCTTGCCGTCGATGGCTTTCACCAGGCCGGCGTCGAGCTGCGTGCGCAGCGCCAGCATCTGCGTGCTGGACTGGGTGACATCCAGATAGACCGGGTCCAACCGCTGGATGGTCGCCAGCGCCGCGTCCTGGCCGGCGGCGACCAGCGCGCCAGCGGTCACGCTGGAGGTGCCGATGCGGCCGTCGATGGGGGCGGTCACCCGGGTGTAGTCGAGGTTGATGCGGGCCGCCTGCAGCGCAGCGCGCGCGGCGATCACATTGGCCTGGGCCTGCTTCAGCGCCGAGGTGGCGTCGTCGGCGTCCTGCTTGCTCGCCGCATCCATGCCCAGCAGCGTGCGGGTGCGCTCGGCCTTCGGCTGCGCCGACAACACAGTGGCCTCGGCCTGCGCCAGCTGGCCACGCGCGGTATCGAAGGCGGCCTGGTACGGCGCCGGATCGATCTGGTAAAGCAGCTGGCCGGCCTTGACCTGCTGGCCTTCGGTGAACAACCGCTGGCGGATCAGCCCACCGACCTGCGGGCGCACCTCGGACACTTCGAACGGTACGGCGCGACCGGGCAGGGTCTGCTGCAGGGCCAGCGGCTGTGCGCTGGCAGTGATGACGCCCACTTCAGGGGTGGCCGGGGCCTCGGCCCTGCCCGCCGAGCAGGCCGCCAGGGCCAGCAGCAGGGGCAGCAACAGCGGACGGGGAGAACGGGACAGCGGGGGCAGGAGTGACATGAGGGGGCGTGGGGGCCTTGCGTTGACCCGTGCACGCTGCCGTGGAACTGTGCAGAGAATATGGAGATTGTGCGACCGGCTCAGCGGGCGCTTGCTTTCGGCGCCGCATGCGCCGCTAATGGCCCCGCGATGGCGAAGATTCGACTCAAATTCGGCCTGACCGCGAAGACCTTCCTCGCGATCTTCACCGCCTGCCTGCTGGTGCTGGCAGTGAACGGCATTGCCAGCCGAGTGGCGTTCCAGACCGGCTTCCTGGACTACCTCAATGACCAGGGCGATCTGCGCATGCAGCGCGTGATGCCGCACCTGCAGCGCGAGTACAGCGCACACGGCGGCTGGGAGCATCTGCGCGGCGACAGCGACCGCTGGGCGCGGCTGCTGCGCCCGGATCTGGCCCATGGGCACGAGGGGCCCGTGCCACCGCTGTCCGACCAGACCGGCGTTCCCTCCCGCCTGGGCCTGTTCGATGCACAGCATCGGTTCGTGGCCGGCAACCCGGACGCCACCAGCGACGACGAGCCGCACGCCGTGCAGGTGGACGGGCACACGGTCGGCTGGCTGGGCATGGTGCCGTTCCAGACCGTCATCGCCACCAACGACCTGAACTTCTACAACACCCAGATGCGCGCGTGGTGGGTGATCGGCATCGCGCTGCTGCTGGTGACGGTACTGCTGGCCTGGCTGGTATCGCGCGCGCTGCGCCAGCGCCTGGCCAAACTGGCGGCGGCCACCCACCGGCTCGCCGCCGGTGACTACGCCACCCGCATCGAGCGCACCAGCGATGACGAGCTGGACGCCCTGGTCAACGACTTCAACCGGATGGCGCAGGCGCTGGACGACACCGAGCGCAACCGCCGTGCCTTCATCGCCGACATCTCGCACGAACTGCGCACGCCGCTGGCGGTGGTTCGTGCCGAACTGGAAGCCATCGAGGACGGCATCCGCCCGCTGGACCGCGCCAACCTCGGTGCCCTGCAGGGCGAGATCCGCCAACTGGGCAAGTTGATCGACGACCTGCACGACCTGTCGATGACCCAGTCCGGCGGCCTGGCCTACCGCTTCGCGCCGCTGGACCTGGCGGCGCTGCTGCGCAGCGAGCTCAATGGCATGCGCGTGCGCTTCTCCACGGCGGGGCTGGCACTGGAGGAGGACCTGCCCGCCACACCGCTGCAGGTATCCGGTGACGAACGGCGCCTGCAGCAGGTGCTGGCCAACCTGCTGGAGAACGCATTGCGCTACACCCACGCCGGGGGCCGCGTACGCGTGCAGGCAGCGCGCGTGCCTGCCGGTGTGCAGCTGATCGTGGAAGACACCGCGCCAGGCGTGCCGGCCGACAAGTGCGCGCTGCTGTTCGAGCGCTTCTACCGGGTGGAGAGCTCGCGCAACCGGGCCAGCGGCGGCAGCGGGCTGGGCCTGGCCATCAGCCACAACATCATCCTCGCCCACCACGGCCTCATCCACGCCGAGCCATCGCCGCTGGGCGGGCTGCGCGTGGTCATTACCCTGCCGGAGCCTGCATGAGCCTGTCCCCCGCCGCGTCCGCGAAGATCCTGATCGTCGAGGATGAGCCACGCCTGGCCTCGGTGCTGCGCGACTACCTGGCCGCCGCCGGCATGACCAGCGAATGGGTGGACGATGGCGGCCAGGTGATCGACGCATTCGCGCGCTACCAGCCCGACCTGGTGCTGCTGGACCTGATGCTGCCGCAGCGCGATGGCGTGGACCTGTGCCGCGAACTGCGCGCCAGCAGCGATGTACCGGTGATCATGGTCACCGCACGGGTGGAAGAGATCGACCGCCTGCTGGGCCTGGACATCGGTGCCGACGACTACATCTGCAAGCCGTTCAGTCCGCGCGAAGTGGTCGCACGGGTGATGGCGGTGCTGCGCCGCTACCGCCCGGACCCCGCTGCGCGCGCCAACAGCGGGCTGCATATCGACGAACCGGCCGCCCGCGCCACCTGGAACGGCAAGGGCCTGGACCTGACCCCGGTCGAATACCGCCTGCTGCGCACCCTGCTGGCCACACCAGGCCGGATCTGGGCGCGCGATGAACTGCTCGACCGGCTGTACCTGGACCATCGCGTGGTGGTCGACCGCACCGTCGACAGCCATGTGCGCAACCTGCGCCGCAAGCTGGCCGACGCCGGCATGGAAGGCGAACCGATCCGTTCGGTGTACGGCATGGGCTACAGCTACGAACCCTAGCCGGTGGTGCCGGCCGCTGGCCGGCAGCCGCAGAATTCCAGGTGCGCCCATTGAGGTTGCCGGCCAGCGGCCGGCACTACCCGTGCGCAACTGCGCTACAGTCGAGAACGCTCGACATCAACGGATCACGACTGCATGGACGACATCCACCCGGTCGCGCCGGACAAGCGCGCCGCCATCCTTTCCACCCTGGCCGACATCGAACAGCGCTACGACGTACGCGTGCTGCTGGCGTGCGAATCCGGCAGCCGTGGCTGGGGCTTTTCCTCGCCGGACAGCGACTACGACGCGCGCTTCATCTACGTGCATCGCCAGCCGTGGTATCTCAGCGTCAACGAGAGCACCGGTCCCGGCGAAGCGCAGCGCGATGTGATCGAACTGCCGATCGACGATGAGCTCGACGTCAGCGGCTGGGACCTGCGCAAGGCACTGCGGCTGGTCTCAAAATCCAATCCGACACTGATCGAATGGCTGCGTTCGCCGATCGTGTACCGGCAGGACGACGCCGCCGTGGCGCAGCTGTGGGAGGCAGCAAAGTCCTTCTATTCGCCGCTGGGCACGTGGTGGCACTACTTCAACATGGCGCGCTCGAACCATCGCGGTTACCTGCGTGGCGAGATGGTACGCACCAAGAAGTACCTGTACGTGCTGCGCCCACTGCTGGCCTGCCAGTGGATCGAGCACGAACAGACACCTCCGCCGATGGCCTTCGAGGATCTGCTGGATCGACTGCTGCCGCACGGCCCGGTGCGTGAAGCCATCGATGCCCTGCTGGTAGTGAAACGCGCCAGTGCCGAGGTCAATGCCGGACCACGCATCGCGGCGATCAGCGATTTCATCGATCGTGAGCTGGCCACCCGGACTGCGCAGGCGCCACAGCTGCCCGCTGGACACGGTGATGCGGCGTGGCTGGATGGGCTGTTCCGGCAGGTGCTGGCCGAGCACGCACCGGCATGAAGAGCCGCAGCTACTTCCGGTAGTGCCGGCCGCTGGCCGGCAACCGCAGAATTCCAGGTACGCCCATGACGTTGCCGGCCAGCGGCCGGCACTACCACACGGGTATCATCGTCGCGAACGCCCTGATTTCCGGAGACATCGATGAACCCGCTGCGCCCCTTCCGCGACAAGATGCCCGTCCTCGGCGAGCGCGTGTACATCGATCCTGCCTGCACCGTCATCGGTGACGTGGAGCTGGCCGAGGACGTATCGGTGTGGCCGGGCACGGTCATCCGCGGTGATGTCAATCACGTGCGCATCGGCGCGCGCACCAACGTGCAGGATGGCACCATCATCCACGTCAGCCACCACAGCCCCTACAACAAGGCCGGCTACCCGACCCTGATCGGCGAAGGCGTGACCGTCGGCCATGGCTGCATCATCCACGCCTGCACCATCGGTGATTACAGCCTGATCGGCATGGGCGCCTGCATCCTGGATGGCGCCCGTGTGGAACGCCATGGCTTCGTCGGTGCCGGAGCGGTGGTCGGCCCGGGCAAGGTGGTCGGTGAAGGTGAGCTCTGGGTGGGCAACCCGGCCCGCCCGGCGCGCACGCTGAGCGGCAAGGAGATCGAGTCGCTGCACTACTCGGCCGACCACTACGTGCGGCTGAAGGACGAATACCTGGGCTGAACGGCCAACGCCGCCATGCGGCTCTGCTAAAGTCTGGGCCCGACCAGGACCTGTCGAGACCCCCATGCCTGTGGCTGCCTGCCGGAGAGGACTCCGGCGCCCACAACGAAGGCCATCGCACTGATGGCCGCACCGATGCTCGATACCTACCGCGAGGTGGTGACGCCGGAGGGTGTGCCGCTGCAGCTGCCGGCCGCCGGCCCGGTGCCACGGGCGATGGCTTGGCTGATCGATCTGGGCGTGCGCATCGCGGTGCTGGTGCTGATGTCGATTCCGCTGGCACTGCTGGATTCGTTCGGCTCCGGGCTCGGCCTGGTGCTGATGTTCCTGGTCTACTGGGCCTACCCGATCGTCTGCGAAGCGCGGTGGGGCCGTACCCTCGGCAAGCGCGCACTGGGCCTGCGCGTGCTCGCGCGCGATGGCGCGCCGGTGGGCTGGATGGCCGCCATCACCCGCAACCTGCTGCGCACCGTGGACATGCTGCCGTTCGGCTATGCACTGGGCCTGATCAGCAGCCTGTTCGATCCCCATGGCCGTCGCCTCGGCGATCTGGTGGCCGGCACCGTGGTGGTGCATGCGCCCGTGCTGTACCTGCCGCCTCCGCCCACCATCGACAGCGTGCTGGCCCCGCCGCAGCCGCTGCGACCGGAAGAGCAGGCCGCGCTGATGGCCTTCGCCGAGCGCGCGCCACGGCTGTCGGCGGCCCGCCAGCAGGAACTGGCCGGCATCGCCGAACCGCTGACCGGCACCCACGGCCAGGTCGGCGTACTGCGCCTGTATGCCATGGCCAACTGGCTGTTGGGGCGGCGATGAAGCAGGAACAGTTCGTCGCCCGCTACCAGCAGGAATGGCAGGACCTGGAACACTGGCTGCTGCTGCGTGCTGGTGCTGCGCGCCGCACGCGGCGCAAGGCCAGCGCGCTGGCGGTGGACGACACCGCCTTCCCGCAGCGCTACCGGCGCCTGTGCCAGCAGCTGGCACTGGCCCGCGAGCGCGGCTACAGCCCGCAGCTGGTGCAGCGCCTGCAGCAGTTGATGCAGCAGGGCCACAGCGTGCTGTACCGCACGCCGCCGACGCGCTGGCGCGGTGCACTTGAATTCCTGGTGGCCGACTTCCCGCTGCTGGTGCGCAGCCAGGCGCGCAGCATGTGGGTGGCACTGGCGATGTTCGCGCTGCCGGCGGTGGCCTGCTTCGTGCTGGCGCAGCTCTACCCGGACCTGATCCACATGGTGATGGACAACCGCCAGATCGCCGAGATGGAGCGCATGTACGATCCAGCGGCCGAACGCCTCGGGCGTGACAGCGGCACGGACTGGATGATGTTCGGCCACTACATCCTGAACAACATCAGCATCGCCCTGCGTACCTTCGCCAGTGGCCTGCTGGCCGGCCTGGGCACGCTGCTGGTGCTGCTGTTCAACGGCGTGATCATCGGTTCGGTGGCCGGCCACCTGCAGCACATCGGCCATGGCGATCCGTTCTGGCGCTTCGTCGCAGGCCATGGTGCCTTCGAGCTGACCGCGATCGTGATCGCCGGCGGTGCCGGCCTGCAGCTGGGCATGAAACTGCTGGCCCCCGGCCGGCGCAGCCGCCTGGATGCACTGGTCGAGGGCGGCCGCATCGGGGCCCGGCTGTGCCTGGGCGTGGCGTTCATGCTGCTGGTGGCCGCGTTCATCGAAGCGTTCTGGTCGTCGATTGCCGAAGTGCCGGCGTGGGGCAAGTTCAGCGTGGCCGGCGTGCTGTGGGCCGGCGTGCTGCTGTGGCTGTGGCGCGGCGGGCGCGGAGGCGGCAATGCGCATTGACCACCTGGACGTGGCGCTGCGCGCGCGCAGCGGCTGGGAAGCAATGGAGCTGGGCAGCGCCCTGTCCCGCCGCCACGCACGTGCGGTGTGGGGCAGCTGGCTGCTGGCCAGTGCGCCGCTGTTCGCGATCTTCAACGCGTTGGGCTGGTGGCTGGATGCGTTCGGGTGGGCGTGGCTGGCGATGTGGTGGTGCAAGCCGCTGTTCGAGCGCGCACCGCTGTACGTGCTGTCGCGCGGCATCTTCGGTGAGCCGGTGGGCGCGCTGGCAGCGCTGCGCGCGCAGCGCAGCTGGGGCAATGCAGGCTTCTGGGGCTACCTGGGCTGGCGCCGCTTCAGCGTGCTGCGCAGCCTGTGCCTGCCGGTGAACCTGCTGGAAGGCAACGCGCCGGCCCAGCGCGGTGCACGCCGCCGCGCCGTGGCGGCCGGTGCCGCGGGCGCCGCCGTCGTGCTGACCGTGGCCTGCATGGCCTTTGAAGCGGTGCTGGTGTCCGGTGCGATCGGCGCGGTGTTCATGTTCATGCCACTGGAGCTGATGTCCGAATCATGGCGTGCCGCATGGGACATGATCGGCCAGGACACGCCTGCCTGGGCGCAGCTGGGCTTCAACCTGGCGTGCTGGCTGGCATCGGTGCTGATCGGACCGTTCTATGTCGGCGCCGGCTTCGGCCTGTACTTGAACCGGCGTACGCAGATGGAAGCGTGGGACGTGGAGATCGCCCTGCGCCGCCTGCGCGAGCGGCTGCTGCCGGCAGCATCGACGCTGGTGCTGCTGCTGTGCCTTGCCCTGCCACTGGCCTCCGCGCCAGTGCATGCGCAGGACGCGCAGACGGTCGCTGAGCAGGCCGACGATGCCGAAGAGGACGAGGACAGCGCGGAAGAACCCGCCACTGCGGACAACGACCCGGCCAATACGCCGGCGATGATCTTCGGTGCGGCGCCGGTGGACACCGCCGGTTTCCGCCAGGCGGTGAACCGCGCCTATGAAGATCCGCTGCAGCGCCCGACCCGCCAGGTCACGCGCTGGAAGCCGATCGAACAGGCCGAGGAAAAAAAGAAGGAAGACAAGGCGCTGCAGAGCGACGGCAGCGACAAGGGCGAGCGCAGCAACCGCAAGGCCGGCATTGCCTGGCTGGCGCGCCTGGCCGAGTGGGGCCTGTGGGGCCTGCTGGGCGTCCTGCTGCTGGTGCTGTCGTTGACCGCTCGTCTGTGGCTGCCGTGGCTGCGCGGCAGTGGCCGGCGCAAGGCCGACGCTGCACCGCCGGTGGTGGAGGAACAGGTGGAGCTGCCGGTCGTGCTGCCGCCGGACGTGGCCACCCAGGCCGGCCTGCTGTGGGACCAGGGCCGGCCGCGTCAGGCGCTGGCCCTGCTGTACCGCGCCAGCGTGCGCACGGTGGGCGAGCGCAGCGGCATCGCGCTTCCGCCTGGTGCCACCGAAGCGCAATGCCTGCGCGCGTCGCGGCGCATGCCCGATGCCACCGACCGCGAGCTGTTCGCGCGCATCGTGCGCATGTGGCAGTACGCCGCCTACGGTGGCCGCCTGCCCAGCCGCGCCGATTTCGATACATTGGCCGACACCCTGCGCCAGCAGTACCGGTGGCTGGCATGAGCCCGCGCCTGTTCTGGTCGCTGCTGCTGGGCGCGCTGGTGCTGTTCGGCGTGCCGCTGACGATCCTTTACCTGCGCACGCACGAACGCGTGACCGAGACCGTACAGCTGCCGCCGCAGGGCGAGGCCGGTTACAACCCGCTGTACGTGCTTGGCCAGGCCCTGCGTGCCGATGGCATCGACGTGCACTCGCGGCCGCGGCTGGACCTGCAGCAGATGGCGCTGGGTCCGCGCGATACGGTGGTGCTGCTGCAGGACAGCAGCGAACTGCCGGTACCGGCGGCCAGGGCCCTGCTGGCCTGGGTCGATGGGGGTGGCCATCTGCTGGTGCGTACGCCGCCGCCCGCCGAGGACGACGCCAGCAGTACGCAGGGACCGCTGCTGGACCAGCTGGGCGTGGACAGCCTGTACCAGCAGAGCGACTGCCAGCCGTTCCACGTCATCGACGATCCCAGCCATGTGGAGTTCTGCGGTGGTCGCCGCTTCACGCTGGGCTTTGCAGCCCGTACACGAGCCGAACGGCGTTGGGGCAACGAGCGCAACCTGGTGTTCGCGCGACTGCGCCACGGGCAGGGCAAGGTGAGCGTGCTGGCCGACATGGAATTCATGCGCGGCGAGGTGGATTCGCCGGCGGCACGCCTGGCGTCGGCCGCGGGCAAGGCCAGTGATGGCCTGCACGATCTCTCGCACCGCGACCTGACCCGTTATCTGCTCGATCCGAACTACGGCAAGGGCACCTTCTGGCTGGTCTACGCCAGCCGCCCGCCGTCGCTGTGGGCGCGCCTGTTCTACCACGGCTGGCCGCTGTGGGCGCCGCTGCTGCTGGCGCTGCTGGGCTGGCTGTGGGGCCGTTCGCAACGCTTCGGCAGCCGCCTGCCGTCGCCGGTGCTGGAACGCCGCTCGCTGCTGGAACACGTGCGTGCCAGCGGCGAGCTGCTGCTGCGCTTCGGCCACGGCGCGCGCCTGTATGACGCCGTGCTCGCCCTGTTCCTGCATCGCCTGCGCCTGCGCGCGCCGGTGGCTGCCGCACTGGAGGGCGCCCCCCGCGAACAGGCCATCGCCGAACTGCTGAAGTGGCCGCAAGGCCGCGTTGCCAGCGCGCTCACGCCCCCTCCGCCGCACGATTCCTCCGCCCTGCGCGAGCGCATCCGCTTGCTGCTCCAGATGAGATCCCTGCTATGACCGAAGTTCCCGAGCTGCCGGCGGCCGCCAATGCCCGCCTGATCGAACGCGTCGATGCCATCCGCGATGCCGTCGGCCACGCCTTCATTGGCCAGGCCGAGGTGCTGGACCAGATCCTGGTGGCGCTGCTGGCCGGTGGCCACGTGCTGATCGAGGGCGTTCCCGGGCTGGGCAAGACCCTGCTGGTGCGTGCGCTCGCGCAGGCGCTGGAGCTGGATTACGGCCGCGTGCAGTTCACCCCTGACCTGATGCCCAGCGACGTCAGTGGCCACGCGGTGTACGACCCGAAGAGCGAGAGCTTCAGGATCCGCCGTGGCCCGGTGTTCACCAACCTGCTGTTGGCCGACGAGATCAACCGTGCGCCGGCCAAGACCCAGTCGGCACTGCTGGAAGTGATGCAGGAAGGCCAGGTGACCATCGAAGGCAAGGCGTTCACCCTGGCGCCGCCGTTCATGGCGCTGGCCACGCAGAACCCGCTGGAGCAGGAAGGTACCTACCCGCTGCCAGAGGCACAGCTGGACCGCTTCCTGCTGAAGGTGCTGATCGACTACCCGCAGCTGGAGGACGAGAAGCGCATGGTGACCGCGATCACCAGTGGCCGTGCCGCCAGCGATTTCGACCTGAGCCAGGTGCCGCGTGTATTGGGGGCTGGCGAGCTGCTGGAACTGCAGCGTGCGACCGCGGCGATCACCGTCGATGACGAAGTGATCGACTACGCGGTGCGGATTGTGGCGGCCACGAGGCAGTGGCCGGGCATCGCGGTCGGCGCTGGCCCGCGCGGCAGCATCGCGCTGGTGCGTGCCTCGCGCGCGCAGGCGGTGCTGGCCGGCCGTGACTTCGTCACGCCGGACGACGTGCGCGACATTGCCCGCCCGGCACTGCGCCACCGCATCGCGCTGGCCCCGGAACTGCAGATCGAGGGCCAGGACGCCGACGATGTGCTGGGCGCACTGCTGGCCAAGGTGGAAGCACCGCGCCGATGAGGCCGGCCCCGCTGCTGCTGGCGCTGCTGCTGGCCTGGGCCGCCCTGGGCGGCCTGGTGCTGGGCGGGTTGCTGCCGCGCTGGAGCTGGGCGCTGGCCGCCGTGGCCATCGCGCTGCCAGCGCTGTTCGACCTGTGGCGGCAGTCGCGGCGTGCGTCGCCGCAGGTACAGCGCGAACTGCCCGAAGCGCTGGCGCTGGGCGTGCGCCGCGAGGCGGCGCTGCGGCTGCAGGCCGAGCAAGCGATGACGGTGCAGGTGTTCGACCTGGTCCCCGGCGGCTGGCCGCTGGAATCGCTGCCACAGCGCGCGCGCCTGCGGGCCGGTAGCGCCTCCACGCTGCACTATCACCTGCAGCCGCTGCAGCGCGGGCACTTCCGCTTCGAAGGCGTGCACCTGCGCATGCGCTCGCCGTGGCGCCTGTGGTGGCAGCAACGCACGCTGCCGCCCGTACTGGACGTGCGGGTCTATCCGAACTTCGTCCCGCTCACCCGCTTCGCATTGTTCAGTGCCGACCAGGCCTCGCGGCTGGTCGGTGCACACGTGAAGCGCCGCCGTGGTGAAGGCACCGACTTCCACCAGATGCGCGAGTATCGCGTCGGCGACAGCCTGCGCCAGCTGGACTGGAAGGCCACCGCGCGCGCGCGCAAGCTGATCTCGCGCGAGTACCAGGACGAGAAGAACCAGCAGTTGCTGCTGATGCTCGACAGTGGCCGGCGCATGCTGGCCAGCGAAGGCGGGCTCTCGCACTTCGACCATGCCCTGAATGCCTCGCTGGTGGTGGCCTACCTGGCGCTGCGCCAGGGCGATGCCGCCGGCCTGTTCGCTGCCGGTGGCGAACGCCGCTGGGTCGCGCCGCAGCGTGGCATGGGCACGGTCGAGCACCTGCTGCGCGCCAGCTACGACCTGCAGCCGCGCGCGGTGGCCACTGATTACCTGGCCGCTGCCACCGAGGTGTCGCTGCGCCAGCGCCGGCGAGCACTGGTGATGCTGGTCAGCAACGTGCGCGACGAGGACATCGAAGACCTGCTGGCGGCGGTGCGCCTGCTGCAACGGCGCCACCTGGTGTGCGTGGCCAGCCTGCGCGAGCGCGAGCTGGACGGCGTGCTGGAGGGCGAAGTGCAGACACTGGAAGACGCCACCCAGGCCGGTGCCGCCGCGCTGTACCTGCAGCAGCGCGCGAAGGCGCACGAAGCGCTGCGCAGCGAGAAGGTGATGGTGCTGGACGTCACCGCCGACGCCCTGCCCGGCGCGCTGGTGGAGCGCTATCTGGCGGTGAAGCGCGAAGGGCTGCTCTGAGCCGAGCGTGGGCTCGGCTCTACACGAATCGGGTTGTCCGTAACGCCGAGCCCATGCTCGGCTGCCGGCCAGCGGCCGGCACTACCTACCCCTGCAGCAAGCGCCGCTGCAACCGCTCCACCGCACGCTGCAGCAGCACCCGGTTGCGGGCCAGCTTCATCCACTGCGGCAGGCGCGAGAACATGGATCGATGATGGCCGCGGCCCTCGCGTAGCGTCGCGCCCGCGTATTCGTGCAGTGCCTGCAGATGTTCGGCGTTGTAGGCCCACAGCAGGCCCGCGCGGGTCGATTCGACCAGGCGCAGCGGCAGACCGAAATGCGGATCTGCAGCCTCTGCTTCACGCAGCGGGGAAGCCGTGACCGAAACATCACTGGTTCGTCCGCACTGCTCACAGCGAGCAGGAAAAGTGGTCGGTGCGGGTACACCCGATGCAATGTGCCGATTGACGCACAGCCATTGATGCCCGCAGTAGCCGCACGGCCGATGTCCCTGCAGGCGCATCGCACCGACCCAGTCCGTGCCATCCAGGGACGCACTGCAACCGGTGCAGCGGAACCGCGCTGACGTCCTGCAGCAAGTCTTGCTGGTAACCACCCAGCCCGGCGTATCGCAACGATGGCAGCGCACGGCGACCCGGTCGGAGAACGACCGAAGACCACGACCATCATCAAAATGTCGCCCTGCCACCGGCGTCGCTCGTCCTCGTCGTCCTTGGGGGCGCCGCACCGTCATCAGACGTAGATCCGCGTTGGCGCCTCGTCGACGATCGCGTGCGGCACGAAGCGCGCACTGTCGCGGGTGATCGCGCTGTCGTCCTCGCGGATGCCGATGCCGCAGGCGTGGTCACCCACCACCCAGCTGCCGATCAGCGGGTAGCCGCCTTCGAAGCGGGTGAGCGGGTGGGCGCGCTGGATGATCGCCGGGCCGTCGTAGGGACCGTCGCTGCGCTGGGTGCTGCCATCGGCCAGGTGCATCTCGATATTGGCACCTTCGCGCGAGAACAGCGGCTTGCGCACCCAGCCCGACGCCAGCGCGCTGCCGTCGTCGAAATGCGCTTCCAGCAGGTTCGGATGGCCCACGTTGCGTTGCCACAGCAGCGGCAGGATGCCCTTGTTGCTCAGCACCGCCTTCCAGGCCGGCTCCAGCAGCTGCACGCCCGAAGCGGGCAGCGCGCGGCCGAATTCCTCGGCCATCAGGTCTTCCAGCGGATACAGCTTGAACAGCGTGCCGATCACCGAATCATCCAGCGCGGTGAAGCGGCCATCCTCGGACAGGCCGATGTCCTCGATCGCGATGGCCTGGCCATGCAGGCCGGCCTGCGACGCGCAGTCGCGCAGGTACTCGACCGTGCCGCGGTCTTCTTCCGAGCTTCCCACCGCGCTGAAGTACAGCGGCGGCGGCAGCCGCGTGGCCAGTTCGCCGAAGCGCTCGACCAGCGCCTCATGGATCGCATTGAACTGGTCGGCATGCTGCGGCAGGCGGCCGGCGTTGCGCTGGTCTTCCAGCCACTGCCACTGGAAGAAGCTGGCCTCGAACAGCGAGGTCGGCGTATCGTAGTTCAGCTCGTACAGTTTGGCCGGGCCGGTGCCGTCGTAGGCCAGGTCCAGGCGGCCGTAAAGGTGCGGCTGGCGCTGGCGCCAGCTGTCGGCGATCCAGTCGCGGTAATGCGACGGAATCGCCAGCTGGTCCATCAACCGCTCGCTGCCGATGACATCACCGACCAGGTCCAGCGCCATCTGGTGCAGCTCGGCACTGGGGTCTTCGATGTCCTGTTCGATCTGGCGCAGGGTGAACGCGTAGTACGCGCTTTCATCCCAGTAGGGCTGGCCATCGATGGTATGGAAACGGAAACCCGCTTCCTCCGCGCGTGCCCGCCACTGGGCACGCTCGGCAATCCGGATGCGCTGCATGGACCGGTCAGCCGCCGTAGCTGCCGCTGGTGCTGCGGCGTGCGCTGGTGTTGCCGAAGCCACCACGGCTGGCAGTGACCGCACGGTTCGGCTCGCTGGTGACCGGCGTCAGGCCGGCCTTGCCGGCACCGATGCCGCTGGCGGTGTTCAGGCCACCGGTGCCGCCCGGTGCCGGGCGCGCCCAGCCAGCGTTCTTGTCCTGGTAGGCCGGTGCCGACGCCGGCGCCTGCGGGGCCAGGCCGCCGCGGTTGCTCAGCATCTGCGACATGAAGAAGCCCATCATCATCGGGCCGATGAACGAGGTGCCGGCCGAGGTGTGCTGCTGCACGCACTGCTCCGGCTTGTAATCCTTCTCGCAGGCTTCCTTGCTGGCGTACTTCGGCGCCGCATCGGCGGCCTGCTTCTGCGCTTCGGCGAAGGCATTGCGGCACGACGACGGGTCACCGGTGGCCTCGGTGCAGGCCTCGACCGACGTGTACAGGCCTTCCTGCACCTTCACTTCCGGCTCCTTCTGGCAGGCGGTGAACAGCAGCGGCGCGGCGCTCATCAGCAGCAGCGCGGTGGTGCGGGAACGTTTCATGGCCTCATGCCCTGTCGATGGATCAATGCCCCAATGATGCCAAATCCGGGCGAGCAACCGGAATCGGCAAAGTGCGAAAGATGAACGGCCTTTCATTTTCGTCGGCATTGGGGTCAGAGCCCATCGCGCTGCGATGGGATCCGACCCCGGGCGGCACACCGCACTGGTAGGTGCCAACCTTGGTTGGCACACGCCCCGCGGCGCCCCGCTATGCCCGGCGCGCGCAGCCAAGTCTCCGGCGAGAAGCCCCCTTGTTGTTCAAGGGGGCGCGCCGCAGGCGCGGGGATAAGGGGAAATGCGCGGACCACCAAGCCGCTGCAAGCGGTGAAGGTGGTTGCAGCAGCAACCGAAAAAATTGGCCATGATCGGGCGACCCCCACGCCGTACGGCCCGCCCGTTCCGCCCGCCATGCCCGAATACCGTTCCCGCACCTCCACCGCCGGCCGCAACATGGCCGGCGCCCGCGCCCTGTGGCGTGCCACCGGCATGAAGGACGGCGACTTCCACAAGCCGATCATCGCCATCGCCAACTCCTTCACCCAGTTCGTGCCCGGCCACGTGCACCTGAAGGACCTCGGCCAGCTGGTCGCGCGCGAAATCGAACAGGTCGGTGGCGTCGCCAAGGAATTCAACACCATCGCCGTGGACGACGGCATCGCGATGGGCCACGACGGCATGCTGTACTCGCTGCCCAGCCGCGAGATCATCGCCGACGCCGTGGAGTACATGGTCAACGCGCACTGCGCCGACGCACTGGTGTGCATCAGCAACTGCGACAAGATCACCCCCGGCATGCTGATGGCCGCGCTGCGCCTGGACATCCCGGTGGTGTTCGTCTCCGGCGGGCCGATGGAAGCGGGCAAGACCAGGCTGTCCGAGCACAAGCTGGATCTGGTCGACGCGATGGTGGTGGCCGCCGATGACAGCGCCTCCGACGAGAAGGTCGCGGCGTTCGAGCGCAGCGCCTGCCCCACCTGCGGTTCCTGCTCGGGCATGTTCACCGCCAACTCGATGAACTGCCTGACCGAAGCGCTGGGCCTGTCGCTGCCGGGCAACGGCACCACGCTGGCCACCCACGCCGACCGCGAAGCGCTGTTCCGCCGCGCCGGCCGCCTGATCGTCGAACTCTGCCACCGCTGGTATGGCGGCGAAGACCCGAGCGCGCTGCCGCGCGGGATCGCCACCCAGGCCGCGTTCGCCAATGCGATGACCCTGGACATCGCCATGGGCGGCTCCACCAACACCATCCTGCATCTGCTGGCCGCAGCGCAGGAAGCGGAGGTCGACTTCGACCTGACCCACATCGACGCGCTGTCGCGACGCGTCCCGCAGCTGTGCAAGGTGGCGCCGAACACACCGAAGTACCACATCGAGGACGTGCACCGCGCCGGCGGCGTGTTCGGCATCCTCGGTGAGCTGGATCGCGCCGGCCTGCTCGATACCACAGTGCCGACCGTGCACAGCGCCAGCCTGGCCGAAGCGCTGGAACGCTGGGACGTGGTGCGCAGTGACAACGACACCCTGCATACCTTCTTCAAGGCCGGTCCGGCCGGCATCCCCACCCAGGAGGCCTTCAGCCAGGCCACGCGCTGGCCCGCGCTGGACCTGGACCGCGCCGAGGGCTGCATCCGTTCGCTGCAACATGCGTATTCGCTGGAAGGTGGCCTCGCCGTGCTGCGCGGCAACCTGGCCGTCGATGGCTGCGTGGTGAAGACCGCCGGCGTGGACGAATCGATCCACGTGTTCGAAGGCCCCGCGCGCGTCTATGAAAGCCAGGACGCCGCCGTCGCCGGCATCCTCGCCGACGAGGTGCAGCCGGGCGAGGTGGTGGTGATCCGCTACGAAGGGCCGAAGGGCGGCCCGGGCATGCAGGAGATGCTGTACCCGACCAGCTACCTGAAATCGAAGGGACTGGGCAAGCAGTGTGCGCTGCTCACCGACGGCCGCTTCTCCGGCGGCACCTCGGGCCTGTCGATCGGCCACGTCTCGCCGGAAGCGGCCAGTGGCGGTGTCATCGGCCTGGTGGAAGACGGCGACCGCATCCGCATCGACATCCCGGCCCGCCGCATCGACCTGCTGCTGGATGAGGCCACGCTGGCCCAGCGCCGCGCCGACGCCGATGCGAGCGGCTGGAAGCCACGCGCGCCGCGCCCGCGCAAGGTCACCAGCGCGTTGAAGGCCTACGCCCTGCTCGCCACCAGCGCCGACAAGGGCGCCGTACGCAACACCGCCCTGCTCGGCGATTGATCCCTGCGCGGTAGTGCCGGCCGCTGGCCGGCACCTGTGAAAAAGGGGACGGAGGGGATTAAGTCGTCTGTGCCTGAAACGACTTAATCCCCTCCGTCCCTTTTTTCAGCCGATCACGCGCTTGAACGGTGGTAGCGCGTCGATGATGCGCTTGCCGTAGCGGCGGGTCAGCAGCCGCGAATCGAGGATGATCACGCGGCCGGTGTCGGTGGAGGTGCGGATCAGGCGGCCGGCGAACTGGGTCAGCGTGCGCAGCGCGTGCGGGATGGCGATCAGGTTGAAGGCATTCAGCCCACGCCCTTCGAACCACTCGCTGAGGGTGGCGGTCTGCGGGTCGGTCGGCACCGCGAACGGCACCTGGGTGATCACCACCGTGGTGCAGGCTTCGCCGGGCAGGTCGAGGCCTTCACCGAACGAATTCAGCCCGAACAGCACCGAGCCTTCGCCTGCCTCAACGCGCCGCAGGTGTTCCTCGATCAGGCGGGTCTTGGACATCTCGCCCTGCACCAGCACCTGCTTGCGCCGCGCGGCCGGCATCAGACCGGCCACCTTCTCCATCTTCCAGCGCGAAGTGAACAGCACCATCGAGCCCTTGCGCCAGTCCAGCTCGGTGTCGAGATAGCGCGCCACTTCGCGCGGATGGCCTTCGCGGTCGTCCGGGGTAACCGGGAACTTCGGCACGATCAGCTCGGCCTGGTTGGGCAGGTCGAAGGGCGACGACAGCGAGACCATCTCGGCTTCTTCCGGAATGCCGTTGTCGATCGCCAGCGACTGGAAATCACCACCGCCGGTCAGCGTCGCCGAGGTCATCACCACCGAGTCCACTTCATCCCACAGCAGCTTGCGCAGCACGTGCGCGGCCGACACCGGTGAGCCGTGCAGCACCAGGTCGCCGTCGCGGGTGGCGGTGACCCAGCGCGCCATCGGCGGCGCGCCGTCCTTGTCCTCGCGGCGCCAGGCCTGCCACAGGTTGTACTGCTGCTCGATCATTTCCAGCGCCATGCCCAGGTTGCGCTGCAGGCGCTCGCGTGCGGCATCGTCCGGCTTGCCCTTGGCCACCTGCGCGGTGGCGGCATGCGCCCAGTTGTAGAGGCTGCGGGTATCGTCGGCCAGCGCCTCGATCGGCTCGCGCCAGGCCTCGGGCAGGCGCCCGTTGGCCGCGCGCCACATCGGCTCTTCGTCCGCCGGTGCCGGCATCCACACGCGCTCGATGTGATCGCGGAACGCGCGCAGCTGCTTGGCGACGTTGCTGGCGACCTCGATCGCTTCGTTCGGCAGCAGATTGCCAAGGCGGTCCTTGTCGACCGCGCGGTAGGCACCGGCAATCAGGATCTGCAGGCGGCCGGTGCGCTTGGCCATTTCATCCAGCGCCAGGCTGGCCGCACCCTGGTCGATGGCCACGTTGCCGATGTGATGGCCTTCGTCCAGCACCAGCAGCATGTCCGACGGCGGCGCAATCAACGGCTGGCCGTTGTCGCTGTCACCGATCGACAACGCCGACAGCAGCAGCGCGTGGTTGGTGACCACGATCTGCGCATCGCGCACGGTATTGCGCGAACGCAGCACCGCGCACTGCGCCGAATACGCACAACGGCGCCCGGCGCAGCCCGAAGCCGGCGTGGTGATGCGGCTGCGCAGGCCGGGGCTGATGGTCTCCGGCGCATTGTCGATATCGCCGTCCCAGCTGCCGCCGGTGAAGGCGTCGGTCAGGCGCTTGGCGATGTCCATCTCGATCGGCGCCAGCGGCCGGTCGAACAGCGGTGCATCATCCTCGAACATGCCGCCCTGCGAGCCCTCGCCCTGTGCTTCGGCGGCGTTGCGCGTGCACAGGTAGCGGGTACGGCCCTTGGCCAGCGCCACGGTTGCTTCCAGGCCGGTGGCCTTGAGGAAATTCGGGATATCGCGCTCAACCAGCTGCGACTGCAGCGCTACGGTGCCGGTGCTGATCACCAGCTTCTTCCTGGTGGCCAGCGCAATGGGTACGCCGGCGGTGAGGTAGCCCAAGCTCTTGCCGACGCCGGTCGGCGCCTCGACCACGCCAACGCCACCGCTTTTCGACAGCGCGCGCGACACCACGCCGATCATCTGGCTCTGCGAGCGACGGGTGGAGAAGCCGGGGGTATTGGCCTGCAGCGTCGTGTACGCCTTGCGGATCGCGTCCTTCAAGGTGTCATCGAGCGTGCGCGGAGCGGCGACGGTTTCGGTCACGCCGGGAATTACCGTGGCTGGATCGGGCCGGTCATTGTCGCATGGCCGGCCATGTCCGCCGCCGCTGGCTGCCTGAACGGGGCAGCGGCGACGCCCGGCGGCTGGATGAACACACCGTACGCTGCTGGCGACGGCCCTGGGCCGTCACCGGGGTGTCACTGCACCGCGTTGCCGCGCAGCCGCAGCAGGCGCACCAGCGCCCACACCAGCAGCACCACGCCGATGGCCTCGACCATCGCCAGCGCGAAGTGCAGTACGCCGAAGATGGCGCTCATGCCCGAGATGGCGCTGAAGTTGCCACTGCTGACCAGCCACATCGGCAGGAGGCCCGCGGCCAGGCCGCCCAGGCTGGACAACAGCAAAAGCAGCAGGCCGACCAGCGCGCCGGTGCGGGTGGCATCGCGCGGTGCACCGACCACCCAGACCAGGCCGACGCACAGCGCGATCAGCACCGGCAGGCGCACACCGACCATGCTCAGCACGGTCACCATCAGGGTCGTGCCGTCCATCGATCAGTCCTCGCCGGCCAACACAGCCGGGCCCTGGCGCAGCGCCTGGTAGACCTCGTCGGTCTGCGGGCGTACGCCGTGCCACTGCAGGAAGCTCTCGGCAGCCTGCTCGACCAGCATGCCCAGGCCGTCGACGGTGTTACGGCACTGCGCCGCACGGGCCCAGGCCAGGAAGGCGATGGCGGCCTCGCCGTAGTTCAGGTCGACGGCGGTGGTCATCGAATTGACCAGCGACAGCGGCAGCTTGAACTCGACGTCGCGGTCGCGGCCCGCCGAGGTGGCATTGACGATCAGTTCGAAGTCGCCCAGCTCGCGCAGGTCTTCCCAGTAGCGGCTGATCGCGCGGCCCGGCTCGCCCATCGCGTCGATCAGTTCGTCGGCGCGCTCCGGCGTGCGGTTGACCACCACCAGTTCGGTGATGCCGGCATCCAGCAGCGCCGGGGCGACGCTGCGCGCCGAGCCACCGGCGCCGATCATCAGCACGCGGCGGCCGCGCAGATCCAGGCCGTGGCGGTCGGTCAGGTCGCGCACCAGGCCGATGCCATCGGTGGTGTCGCCGTGCCAACGGTCGCCCTTGCGCAGCAGCGTGTTGACCGATCCGGCGCGGCGCGCCCGTGCGGTCAGCGTGGTGCATGCCGAGAACGCGGTTTCCTTGTGCGGCAGGGTGACGTTGGCACCGACACCGCCCTCGGCAGCGAAGGCCTCCAGGCCGGCCAGGAACGCCTCCGGGGCCAGGTCGATCGCGCGATAGTCGATGGCGATGCCTTCCTGGCGACCGAACGTCGCGTGGATCTGCGGCGACTTCGAGTGGGCAACGGGGTGTCCGAAGACGGCGTAACGGTCGGTCATGGAATCCTCAAGCTGGCTAGACTGATGCTCTTTCGTGCACGGAACCGGATGATGCGCATCACCCCGCCCCTGCTGGTGCTCGCCGCCAGTCTACTCTCTGCCCCCGTGGCGATGGCGTTGAACGAGTACGGCATCGAAGGCATGGGCGTGGTCTCGACCCGCGCCGACGAAGGCCGCGCCACGATCAGCGCCGATGGCCAGCGCATCGTCTTCGCCCGCCGCGGCGAGGCCGGCTGGGGCCTGTGGCACGCGCGCGTGGTGGACGGTCGCTGGCAGCAGGCACAGGTACTGCCGGTCGGCGTGGCCGGTGGAGCCCGCGATCCCTACTTCAGCCGTGACGGCCGCTGGCTGCTGTTCGCGGCCGGTCGCGAGGGCGCGCTGGCGCTGTACCGCGCTGCGCTGGCCACCGATGGCCGGCTGGGCCCGGCGCAGCCGCTGGCCGGTGACGGCGGGCGCCGGGAAGAGCGCGGGCCGGCCCTGAGCGCGGATGGCAAGCAGCTGTTGTTTGCCCGCCAGCAAGGCCATGGCGCCGGCTGGGATCTGTTCGTAGCGACGCTGGATGCGCAGGGCGTGCGTGGCCCGGCCACCGCACTGAGCGCGTTGAACAGCGCCGACGACGAGACCGACGGCGACTGGCTGGGCCATGACGGCGCCGTGGTGTTCAGCCGCGGCCACGGCAGTACCGCGCAGGTCTGGAGCAGCGGCTGTGCGTGGAGCGGTGTGGCGCTGCAGCCGCTGGGGCTGTCGTTCAACCAGGCCGGCGGCTGGACCGGCGCGCCGGTGATCGACAACGCCAAGCCCGGCGAGATGATGGTGGCCAGCAGCGCGGCGAAGGCGCCGCGCGCCGGTGGCGTGGACGTGTACCGGTTGGCGGTGCCGAGGGTGGCGGCGGTGGCCGGGTGCGTGCGGTAGATCCACGCCATGCGTGGATGGCGCCCGCGAAGGGGTCAGAGCCCTTTCCTGCGGAAAGGGATCCGACCCCGGGGATTGCCCGTCAGCGCGACAGCACCTTGGCGCGCAACTGCTCGTACTCCATCTCGCTCAACTGGCCGTTGTCCTTGCGCTGGTTCAACGCGGCCAGCTCGGCCTGCACGCTATCCGGCAGGGCCTGCTCACGGGCCACGTGGCGGGCGGCGGAAAGCTGCTCCGGCGGGCGCTTGCCAGCCCGCCAGGCAGCGATGAAGACACCGACGATGATGGCACCGAACACCAGCGTACCGGTGCCCCAGATCAGCCATTGCATCCATCCCAGTTCGGGTCCCATCGCGCAGTCCTCCGTCTATCGTGGCGCTATTGTCAGCGCTCGCGCAGCCATCGCGCCACCTGCGGCGCGAAATAGGTCAGCACGCCATCGGCACCGGCCCGCTTGAAGCCCAGCAGCGACTCCAGCACGCAGGCACGCTCGTCCAGCCAGCCGTTGGCGAAGGCGGCCTTCATCATCGCGTACTCGCCACTGACCTGGTAGGCGAAGGTCGGCACGCCGAACGTCTCCTTCACCCGGCGCACCAGGTCCAGGTACGGCATGCCCGGCTTGACCATCACCATGTCGGCGCCCTCTTCCAGGTCCAGCGCGATCTCGCGCAGGGCCTCGTCGCCGTTGGCCGGGTCCATCTGGTAGGTCTTCTTGTCGGCCTTGCCGAGGCTGGACGCGCTGCCCACCGCATCACGGAACGGGCCGTAGAACGCCGAAGCGTACTTGGCCGAGTAGGCCATGATGCGCACGTTGATGTGGTTGTCGGCATCCAGCGCACGGCGGATCGCGCCGATGCGGCCGTCCATCATGTCCGACGGCGAGACGATGTCCGCACCGGCCTCGGCGTGCGACACCGACTGCTTGACCAGCGCTTCCACGGTGATGTCGTTCAGCACATAGCCCTTGTCGTCGATGATGCCGTCCTGGCCGTGGGTGGTGTACGGGTCCAGCGCCACGTCGGTCATCACGCCCAGTTCCGGGAAGCGCGACTTCAATGCGCGGATCGCACGCTGCGCCAGGCCGTCCTCGGCCCACGCCGCCGACGCGTCCAGCGACTTCAGCGACGGGTCGATCACCGGGAACAGGTCGATTGCCGGAATGCCCAGCTCCAGCGCCTCTTCGGCCACCTTCAGCAGCTCTTCGATCGACAGCCGCTCCACGCCCGGCATCGACGGCACTGCGGTGCGGCCCGCCAGTTCGTGCACGAACACCGGGTAGATCAGGTCGTCGGTGGTCAGCGTGTTCTCGCGCATCAGGCGGCGCGAGAACTCGTCGTGGCGCATGCGGCGCGGGCGGTAAAGCGGATGGGACATGGCAGGCTCCGAGGAGTGGCTATTGCAACAGGTAACCCTGCGGCAGCAGGGGTTCGGGCAAGGGGCGTTCGCCGAGCGCGTCGAGCTGGTCGATCTCGATCGTGCGCACCAGCGCGTCCAGCGGCAGGTCGTTCGGCTCCAGGCCGAACGGGTCTTCCATTTCTTCGCCCAGCTGGTCCAGGCCGAAGAAGGCGTAGGCCAGCACCGCCGACAGCACCGGCGTACCCCAGCCCAGCGAACTGGCCAGGCCGAACGGCAGCAGCACGCAGAACATCCACGCGCAGCGATGCAGCAGCAGGGTGTAGGCGAACGGCAGCGGCGTGGTGAGGATGCGCTCGCAGCCGGCCTGGATCGACGACATCGCGTGCAGGCGCTCCTCCAGCTGGGTGTAGAGGATCGGATCGAGCTCGCCGGCGCGCAGCGCCTGGGCCAGCTCGGCAGCGATCATCGACAGCAATGCATCCGGCACGTTCTCGCGCTGGCCCAGCTGCTCGCGTTGCGGCTTGTCCAGCCATGGCAAGGCGGCCAGGGCCACGATGCGCCCACGCAGGCGCGCGGCCAACGCATGGGCGAACGCGGTGGTGAGGTACGCGATGCGGCGACGGCGGCCGGCGTCATCGGCCAGCAGCAGGTGCACCTGGCGGGCCAGCGAACGCGATTCGTAGACCAGCTGGCCCCACAGCTTGCGGCCTTCCCACCAGCGGTCATAGCAGGCGCTGTTGCGGAAGCTGAGGAAAATCGACAGGACCAGGCCGAGCAGGGTGAACGGCGTGACCGACACGCGTTCGATGCCGGTCGGCGGGGCCAGTTCCACCACGGCCGCCACGGCAATGGACAGGATCAGGATGGCCAGCACCTTCGGCGCGATCGCTTTGACGATCGAGCCGCGCAGGATGTACAGCAGTTGCCAGCCGTGGGGACGGGGTCGGATGATCATCGGGCAGCCGCGCCAGGCGCGGAATCACAGGCACGCGGGAGGCTCGCGCAGCCGCTCATTGTACGCCCCTGCCCGGCCGGCAGCCGCGTACCTGCGACGCCCTGTCGCACCCGGCGCCGGGACTCAGATCACGCCGCCGCCCAGACCCAGGCGCAGGATGCCGACCACCACCACGATGCCGTTCAGCACCAGTCCGGCCCAGGCCCGGCCGCGCTTGGTCGGGTGGGTAAACAGGATGCCCAGCGCGGCGATCACCGCGCCGACGGCGGCGAACGGGATCAGGAACCAGTTGCCCCAGCCGAGCAGCGGAATCAGCGCCAGGATCATCCACAACAGCGCCAGTACGCCCCACAACAGACTGATCACGCCCATTCCGCTCTCCCGCAGTTGGTTCGGTCTGTCCACCATAGTCGTTCCCGCAGTCGCCGCCTACTGCCGTTGGCGGGGCTGTCACCAGGCGCGTGCTAGCGTGCTGCCGTGGGTGCCCTGGCCCGGGTGTTGGCGCCGATTCAGAGTGGCCCGCCGATGATCGCAACCAGTCCTACAGGGGTCGTGCCATGAACATCCGTTGGGCCGCGCTGGCGGCCATCCTGCTGGTCGCCGCCGGTTGTGCCAGCACCTCCAAGGTCATGCTGGGGCGCGCCCGCGCGCCGATCGATCCGGCACTGGTGCAGATCTATTCCACGCCACCGGCCGGCTCGCAGGAAATCGCCCAGCTGGAATCGGCATCTGCCGTGGGCTTCGGCACGCAGGGCCAGACCGATGCCGCGGTGGCACGCCTGAAGCGTGAAGCGGCGGCACTGGGCGCCAATGGCGTGGTGCTGATGGGCGTGGGCAGCAGCGGCTCGCCGGTCGGCATGTCGGTGGGTGCCGGCACCTTCGGCTCGCATGTGGGTGGTGGCGTCGGCATCGGTATTCCGACCACGCAGAAGCGCGCCGCCGGGGTGGCGATCTGGGTGCCGAACCCGGAACCGCCGGCACGGTTGCCGACCCAGGTGATCACGCCGCAACCGCAGCGGTGACCGACGCGGACAACCGCAGGTAGTGCCGGCCGCTGGCCGGCAACCTCAGGAATGCTTCCTGCCCCAAGGGAATGCCGGCCAGCGGCCGGCACTACCCCCTGCACAACCAACGCATAGCTCTGGTGGGCGCCAACCTTGGTTGGCACGGGCCCGCAGCGCCGACCAAGGCCGGCATCTACCGACACCGTTTGCCGGCCAGCGGCCGGCACTACCGGATGGCGTTCAGCGCTTGTACTTCGGCACGAATACCTTGTTCACCGCATCGGCCAGCTGGTCCGGCGGCAGCAGGCCCTGGTCGAGCAGGAAGTTGTTGAACGCCAGGCGGTCGAACTCCGCACCCAGTGCCAGCTCGGTCTGCATGCGCAGTTCGAGGATGCGGGTGTAGCCATAGAAGTAGCTGCCCGCCTGGCCCGGCATGCGCACCATGTAGCGGTCCAGTTCCTGGGTGGCCATCGCCTTGGACAGGCCGACCTGCTCCATCAGCACGCGCTCGCCGTTGGCGCGGTCGGTCAGGCCGAGGTTGAGCATCGGGTCAAGCATTGCGCGTGCGGCCCGCAGCAGGCGGAACTGCAGGGCGATCATCTGCCCGTCCAGCGGCTCGTACGGCACCATCTCGGCCTCGGCATACAGCGCCCAGCCTTCCACGTTCACCGAATTGAACGCGAACATGGTGCGTGCCAGCGAGACACCACGCTCGACCATCGCGGTGAACTGCAGCTCGTGACCGGGGCGGCCTTCATGCGCGCTCAGCGTCCACGCCGCCGCACCGAAGTTGAAATCGTCGTACTGTGCGCCCGGGCCCGCCGCCGGGTTGCCCAGCGGCAGCACGAAGGTGCCCTGCTGCCCGGTGTTGTTGACCAGCGGCGCCGGCAGGAAATGCGGGGCCGGGCTGGCCGCGCTCTCGGCGGCCGAACCCAGGCGCATCTGCATGGCGCGCTTGGGCACGTCGACGATGGCATGCTCGCGGATCAGCGGATCGATCGCATCGATCACCTTGCGGTAGTGGCCTTCCAGATGGTCGTCGGCGATCTTGTCGGCCTTCAGCGCGCGGATCACCGCCACCGGGTCACTCGGGTCGGCCACCTTCAGGCCCTTGTCCTTGACCACCAGCGGCGCCAGCTGCTGCATCGCCGAGCGGGTTTCCATGAACTCCAGCTGCGCGCGCTGCATCAGCAGCTTCGGGTCGATATCAATGCCGACCTGCTTGAGCTGGTAGGCGTACAGCGGCGCCGGCAGGCGCGCATCGGTGCGTGCCTTCGGCAGCACGTCCTTGCGGGTCCAGGCGGCGTAGTCCTTCATCTGCCCGGCCAGGGCCTTCATCGCCTCATCGGCACCGGTGATCTGGTACTTCTTCAGCAGCGACTCGATGCCGGTGATGTAGGTCTCGACGTTGTCCAGCGACTGCTGCACTTCGATCTTCGTCGGCTGCAGCAGGCTGCCGTCCTTCAAGCGCTCTTCGTAACGCTGGCGGGCCAGCGTGGTGAACGCGGTGCCACCTGGCTGCAGCCCGGCGTAGGCCTTGAGGCGGTCGGTCGCCTTGGCCCGGCGCTCGGCCGGCACCTGGTCGGACAGCAGCAGGTTGAGGCCGCTGAAGATGGTCTGCGGCGCGTCACTCCACGGCAGCAGGTACTTCTCGTTGAGCTCACTGCCTTCGATGTTCTGGTTGGCGGCGTGGATCATGATCTCCAGGTCCTGGCGGACGTTGGGATCCTGCTCGGTGGCCAGCTTGGCTTTCAGTTCATCGCGGGCCTTGGCCATCGCGGCACGGTAGCGCTTGCCGTTGTCCGCGCCGAGGTCGGCCACCTTGTCGTCATAGCCGGGCACGCCGAAGAAGCCGGTTTCTTCCGGCTGGAACGGGCCCTGCGCATCGAGCAGGATCTGCGCCAGTGCGTTGCTGCGGGTCACCCAGGCCGGGCTGGCCGGAGTAGCGGCCTTGGCGGCGGGTGCGGCCAGCGCCGGCGGTGCGGACATCAGCGGGGCGGCAGTCAGGGCCAGGGCAATGGCCAACGCGATCGGCTTCATGGTGCACTCCAGGACAGGGTTGCCCGCACCCTACGCGCTCAGCGCGGTGGCGACAATCGGCCGGAGGTCACAACGCCGCGGCCAGCGGGCATTCGCCGCGTTCGCGGCAGGCCTGCAGCTCGCATTCCTGCGCAGCCTCGTCATCATCCAGCGCGGTCAGGTCGAACGTCTGCTTGTTCTCGCCCAGCACATACATCACCGGATAGTCCCAGACGCCGTCGCTGCGGGTGCCCTTCACGAACAGCCGGCCGTGCGCGCGCGGGCCTTCCAGGGCCACGGTCAGGCCGACGTCGCGCTGGCCATTGATCGCGGTCTGCATGCTGCCCAGCGGCATCGACTCGGCACGCAGCGGCTCGCCGAAGGCTTCCACCAGTTCGATGCTGCATCCGGCGCGGCGCATCGCCTCGCGCATCGGCGGGCTCTCGCGTGCCGCCTCACTCCAGCGCAGCACGCTCCAGACCACCACGCCACCGGCACCGGCCAACACCAGCAGCACGGCCAGCGGCATCGCCCAGCGCCAGTGACGGGACCACCAGCCGGCAGGCTTCGGGCCATGGGTGGGAATCGGCGGCGGCAGTGTCATCGGCGGGCTCCTTCCCGTTTGTGCATCAGGGCTTCAGGCAGCGTCCCAGGAAGGCTTCGGCCACACGGTAGCGATGCAGGGCATCGGCGCCGGACAGGCCATGCTTGGCACCCGGATAGGTCATCAGCTCGAACGGCTGGCCGCGCTTCTGCAGCGCGCTCATCAGGCTGGTCGAATTGGTGAACAGCACGTTGTCGTCCGCCATGCCGTGGATCAGCAGCAACGGCGAACGCAGGCCGTCGATATGGGTCAGCACGCGCGCTTCGCGGTACCCCGCTTCGTTGCGCGCCGGCAGGTCCATGTAGCGTTCGGTGTAGTGGCTGTCATACAGGCCCCAATCGGTGACCGGTGCACCTGCCACGCCACAGGCGTACTGGTTCGATGCCTTGGCCAGCAGCATCAGGGTCATGTAACCGCCGTTGGACCAGCCCTGCACGCCGATGCGCGCCGGGTCCACCCACGGCTGCTGCTTCAGCCAGGCCACGCCGCGCAGCTGGTCGGTCACTTCCACCGTGCCCTGCTTGCCGTACAGCGCACCACCGAAGTCGCGGCCGCGGCGCGGGGTGCCGCGGTTGTCCAGCGAGAACACCACGTAGCCCTGCTGGGCCAGGTACTGGTTGAACAGATGGTCGCCGCGGCCGGGCCAGCTGTCGGTGACGGTCTGGCTGGCCGGGCCGCCGTAGACGTACACCGCCACCGGGTAGCGCCTGGACGGATCGAAGCCGGCCGGTTTGATCAGGCTGTAGTTCAACGGGGTCTTGCCGTCGGCAGCCATCAACGTGCCGAACTCCACCGGGCGCTGCGCATCGCGGTAGCGCGCATAGGGGTGCTTGGGATCGGCCAGATCGTTCTCGACCAGCGTGGCGATCTTCTCGCCGTTGGCGCGGAACAGTTCGATCTGCGGCGGCGTGGTGCTGTTGGACCAGCTGTCCACGTAGACGCTGGCATTGCGGGCGAAGCTGGCGCTGTGCATGCCCGGCGCCTTCGACAGGCGCTGCGGCTCACCGCCCTGCAGCGACACCGCATAGATCTGGCTTTCGCGCGAGGTCTCGATGCCAGCACGGAAGTAGGCCTTGCCGGCCGTCTCATCCACCGCCAGCAATTCGTCCACCGGCCAGTTGCCGTGGGTCAGCGCGGTGGTCTTGCCCTTGCTGTCGATGCGGTACAGGTGCTGGAAGCCGGTGCGCTCGGACGACCACAGCACGCTGCCATCTTCAAGGAAGCGCAGGCTGTTGTGCAGCGGCACCCAGGTCGGGCTGGTCTCGTGGGCGAGCACGCGCTGGCGGTTGGAGTCGAGCGCCACTTCGACCAGCTCCAGCTGCTTCTGGTCACGCGACTGGCGCTGGAAACTCAGGTGCTGCGCATCGCGCCAATCGACGCGGGCCAGGTAGATGTCCTGTTCCTTGCCCAGGTCGATCCAGCGCGGCTGCGCATCGGCGGCCGGTGCGATCACGCCCAGCTGCACGCGCACGTTGGCGTCGCCGGCGGCCGGGTAACGCTGTTCGATCACATCGGTGCGGTCGGCGTAGACCTCGTAGCGCTTCTGCACCGGCACCGGTGCCTCGTCGATGCGGGCAAAGGCAATGGCCGAGTCATCCGGCGCCCACCAGTAACCGGTATGGCGATCCATTTCCTCGTCGGCGACGAACTCGGCCACGCCGTTGCCGATGGTGGTGCCGCCGTCGCGGGTCAGCTGCAGCTGCTTGCCACTGGCCAGATCGATCACCCACAGGTTGCGGCCGCGGATGAAGCTGACGAAGCCGCCCTTGGGCGACAGCTTGGCGTCGGTGGCGAAGCCTTCACCATGGGTCAGCTGGCGCACGGCCGCCTCGCCCTGCTGCTTGAGGTCGTACAGGTAGAGTTCGCCGCCCAACGGGAACAGCAGTCGCTGCGCGTCCGGCGACCACTGGTAATCGACGATGCCGGTCATCGCGGCGATGCGCTGGCGCTCGCGTCGGGCCTTCTCCTCATCACTGAGGGTCTCGGTGCCGGGCAGCACCACCTTGGAATCAACCAGCAACCGGGTCTGGCCGCTGCCGATGTCGTAGGTCCACAGGTCCAACTGGTTGCGGTCGCTGTCCTTGCCGCGCAGGAAACTGACCTGCGAACCGTCCGGCGCCACCTTGGGCTTCATCAGGGTCGGGCCGGACAGCGGCAGCGGGCCGGTGATGGCTTCCAGGGTCAGCTTTTCGGCGTGGGCGGCGGTACTGGTGGCGAGCATGAGGGCAAGCGAAGCGAACAGGTGGCGCATGGAGGATCCCGGCAAACGGCAGGTCCGCCCGGCGGCAGGCGCGGGGCGGTCGTTCCCCCATCCTAACCAAGCCCGTGCGGGAAGGCAGCATGACCTTCTGCCCATAAGCAGTGCGGACGAGTGCCGACCAACGGTCGGCACCCACCTTCAGATGCCGGGGTCAACGCTGGCCGAACAGGTGCTTGCGCTCCTCGTCGCTGAGCGGCTTGCCGGCATTCGGGTTCACCTGCTGGCGCAGGGCATAGGCGCGCTGGGTGGCCGGGCGCGCAGCGATGGCCTCGTGCCAGCGCTTGAGGTTGGGGAACGCGGCGAAGTCCACCGGCAGCGTGTCGTAGGCGCCGATCCAGGGGTAACTGGCCATGTCGGCGATGGTGTACTCGTCGCCGGCCAGGAAGGCATGCTCGGCCAGGCGCTTGTCCATCACCCCGTGCAGGCGGCGCACTTCGTTGTCATAGCGCTCGATCGCATACGGGATCTTTTCCGGGGCATACACATTGAAATGCCCCATCTGGCCGCTCATCGGTCCCAGGCCGGCCATCTGCCAGAACAGCCACTCCAGGGTGGTGACGCGGCCGCGCGGGTCGGTGGGCAGGAAGCGGCCGGTCTTCTCGGCCAGGTACAGCAGGATCGCACCGGACTCGAACACGCTCTGCGGGGCACCGCCATCGGCCGGGGCGTGGTCGACGATGGCCGGCATCTTGTTGTTGGGCGAAATGGCGAGGAATTCCGGCTTGAACTGGTCGCCCGAGCCGATGTTGACCGGGTGGATGCGGTACTCCAGGCCGGTTTCCTCCAACAGCAGGGTCACTTTATGGCCGTTCGGGGTGGGCCAGTAATACAGGTCGATCATGGCGTCGGCTCGGGGGTGCGGAAAGGAACCTGAAGTCTAGTGCGTGAGTTGGGTTGGCACCGTCATGGCGGGCCGGTAACCTCGCCTCTCCCCCGCAACGCAGCATCCCCCGCATGAGTGCAAACCGCCCGCCGCTCTCCCCGTTGTCCACGCTGATCTTCGCCTCGCGCTGGCTGCAGCTGCCGCTGTACCTGGGCCTGATCGTGGCCCAGTGCGTCTACGTGTTCCTGTTCGGCAAGGAACTGTGGCACCTGATCTCGCATTCGGTGTCGATGGGGGAGCAGCAGATCATGCTGATCGTGCTGGGCCTGATCGACGTGGTGATGATCTCCAACCTGCTGGTGATGGTGATCGTCGGCGGCTACGAAACCTTCGTCTCGCGCCTGCGCCTGGAAGGCCACCCGGACCAGCCGGAATGGCTGAGCCACGTCAATGCCAGCGTGCTGAAGGTGAAGCTGGCGATGGCGATCATCGGCATCTCCTCGATCCACCTGCTGAAGACCTTCATCGCCAGCGGTGCGCTGGGCGGTATTCCGCTGTGCACGCCGGAGCAGATGAGCGTGGCCGCGGCCAACATCGGTGTCGCCCGCTGCTCGATGCTGACCCAGGACGGCGTGCTGTGGCAGACCATCATCCACTGCGTGTTCATCCTGTCGGCGATCGGCATCGCCTGGACCGACAAGCTGATGTCCAACGGCCACAGCAAGTCGCACGACAAGGCGCACGACCACTGAGGTCGGCGCCACCAGCGGCTTGATCGCCACTGCCCCGTCCCGGCCCCTGCCCCTTGTACGCGGCGGTGGCCGGGATGCTAGATTGCACCCTCGCCGTTGCCGGCGGTGGCGTCGGGAAACGTCACCCTGCCGCGCCCGGACCGCAGGTCCCGGCCATGCATATCAATGATTTACGTCACGTCGTCTTCTAGAGGGGAGCAGGATGTCGCACGTCTCAACGATCACCGCCGCGCGCCGGTGGCTGCCGGTTGCCCTGGCACTGGCGCTGGCCGCCTGCTCGGGCAAGGAAGAAACCGCTGCACCGGCCCCGGCCGCCGCACCCAGCGCTGCTGCACCGGCCGCACCGGTGGTCGCCGCCAAGGTGCAGTCGATGGGCACCGAGCAGCTGCGTGAGTCAGCCAGCCAGGCCCTGCGCGAGAACCGCATGTACGCGCCGGCCGGCGACAACGCCATCGAGTACTACCTCGCCCTGCGCGACAAGACGCCGGACGACGCCTCGGTGAAGAGCGCACTGACCGATCTGCTGCCGTACACCCTGATCGCCGCCGAACAGCACCTGGGCCGCGAGGACTACACCGAAGCGCAGCGCCTGGTGGCGCTGATCGAGAAGGTGGATGCGTCCGCTCCGGCCCTGCCACGCCTGAAGGACGGCCTGGCCAAGGGCGTTCAGAACGCGGCCAAGCGCACCGAGGCCGAAGCCGAGAAGGCGAAAAAGGACGCCGAGGACCGCAGCAAGCAGCAGACCGAACAGCAGCGCCTGGCCGAGCAGCGTGCCAAGGAAGCCGACGCGGCCAAGCAGATCGCGGCTCAGCAGGACGCCGCCCGCCGCGACAACGAGCGCCAGGAAGCTGAGCGCCAGGCTGCGGCCCGCCGCGAAGCCGAGCAGAAGCAGCAGCAGGCTGCCGCCCAGCAGGCCACCGCCGCACGCCAGGCTGCAGCTCCGGCGGCCGCTGCGGCGCCGAACCTGCGCCCGGTCAGCACCCCGGCGCCGCGCTATCCGTCCGAGGCGCTGCGTGCAGGAACCTCCGGCGAAGTGCTGGTGGAAATCACCGTCGGCACCGATGGCTCGGTGACCAACGCCCGTGTGCTGCGCGCAACGCCGTCGCGCGTCTTCGATCGCGAGGCCATGAACGCGGTCAAGCGCTGGCGCTTCGAGCCGGTCAGCGCACCGGTCACCACCCGCCGCACCCTGGTGTTCGCACCGGGCGGCAGCTGACCACGAAAAGGGGACGGAGGGGATTAAGTCGTTTCCGCCCCGCAATGACGACACGGCCCGGCATGTCCGGGCCGTGTTCGTTTCAGGAGAGGCTGTCGATCAGGCGTTGCAGTGCCGGATCACGCGCGGCCAGCACCTGGAACAGGCCCAGCGCATGCAGGCCCGGCAGCAGCGCACGCAGGTCGGCTTCGGCGGTGGCGCGGGTGGCGTCATCGCTGGCGGGGTCCTGCCAGTCACGGACGCTGGCGAGGAAGGCGCCGACGCTGCCCTTGCGCACGGTGAGACCGTTTACCTGCACCTCGTTCTGATGGTCGGGAAGGATGTCCTGGGGCTGCATGGTTGATGCTCCTGTGGGATCGGGAGCCCAGTGTGCCGCCCAGCCAGCGGCACTTCTGCCGTATAACTGCCAGTGAATATGGCAGATCAGACATCACCCGCGTTGATTGACCCCGCTTTGGCGAACGCCGAAGGCGATCCCCTCGTCATGGCCTCCCAGCTGCGGGTGCCGGGACGGCGCCGCACCGCACGCCACCAGCACGTGCGCGGCCAATTGCTGGGTGCCCACCACGGCCTGCTGCGGATCGAGGCCGGCGATCTGCACTGGTTGCTGCCGGCGGGGCATGTTGCCTGGATTCCGCCCTTGCTGCCCCACGCCCTGCTAGGGGCAGAGGCATTCGATGGCTGGAGCCTGTACTTCAACGCCGAAGCCTGTCTGGACCTGCCCGCCGTGCCGCGCATTTTCCAGCCGAACGTGCTGTTGCAGGCCGCGATGATGCGCGCACTGAGTTGGCCACATCAGGCCCTGGACGCCGCGCAGGTACGCCTGGCCGGCGTGATCGCCGATGAGATCGCCGCCAGCACGCCTTTGCCGCTTGCCTTGCCACAACCGCAGGATCGACGGTTGCGGCGGATCGCGGCGGCGCTGGCACGGTCGCCGGACGACCTGCGCAGCGTCGAAGCGTGGGCAGCCGCCAACGGACTGTCCAGCCGCAGCCTCGCCCGCCGGTGGCAGGCCGAAACAGGCATGACCTTGAGCCAGTGGCGGCAGCGCCTGCGCGTGCTGCTGTCGCTGCCACGCCTGCTGGCCGGCGAGCCGGTGATCAACGTCGCCCTGTCGATGGGCTACGACACCCCGAGCGCGTTCATCACCGTGTTCAAGCGCGAGATGGGGGTGACGCCCGCGCGGTATGCAAAAGGGGACGGAGGGAATTAAGTCGCTTTTGACTCTTCCGACACGGCATCGCGGTGTTGCCTGATGTTCGGCTTCGCGGCCGCAATGACAGGCTTAAATCCCGTCCAGTCTCCCGATCCGATGCCCCGACAAGCGCGCCTGATGCTGGCAGGCCAGGCCTATCACGTGATCCAGCGCGGTGTGAACAAGGGCGCGATCTTCGTCGACGACATCGACCGCCAACTGTTCCTGCATCTGTTGCACAGCGCATTCCTCAAGCACCACGTCGCATTGCATGCCTACGTGCTGATGGGAAACCACGTTCACCTGTTGGCCACGCCCTCCACACAGCAGGGTCTGGCTGGTGCAATGCGCATGCAGGGCAACAACTACGTGCAGGCCTTCAACCAGCGGCACGGGCGCAGTGGACCTCTGTGGCAGGGCCGCTTCCATTCCTCAATGATCGACAGCGATGCGTATCTTCTCAGCGTATACCGCTATATCGAACGCAATCCCGTCCGTGCAGGAATTGCTGTCAGCGCTGAAGATCACCCATGGTCCAGCGTGCATGGCAACCTTCAACGACGCGATGATCCGATGTTGACGCAACATCCCGCGTTCAAGGCACTGGCAGCGACCGGTCTGAAAAGGGCGACGTTGTATGCCGAATTCCTGCGCGATGTGAATGCGTCCGCCGACGTACCCGCGATCCGCAACCACAGCGCCAGACAACGCCCGATGGGGAACGATGCACTCCTGCGGATGGTGGAGCAGACGTTGGGGCGCCCGGTGGAGATGCGCGGACGAGGACGCCCGCGCAAGGAGGGGACGGGAGAGGCAAAAACGACTTAATCCCCTCCGTCCCCTTTTTGGGTCAACCAGAGATGGCCAGGCGCTCGTTGTGGTAGCGGCGCACGGCGGCGAACCACAGCACGGCGGCCAGGCCGAGGCTGGCGCCGAGGTAGATCGCCCAGACTGCCGGGGTGATGATCTCGTGGCGGATCACCTTCAGCAGCATCTGGTTCTGCGACAGGAACGGCACGGCGTACTGCCACATCTCGCTCTTCAGCGGATAGGCCACCAGTGCGTAGCCGGGCAGCATCGGCAGCAGCATCAGCCAGGTCATGTGGCTCTGCGCTTCCTTCATGCTCTTGGCCGCGGCCGACAGGAAGGTCAGCAGCGAGGTGCCGATCAGCAGCATCGGCAACATCACCAGCAGCATCTGCAGCATCGAGCCGACGTTCATGTTGAACTGGCGGCCGACGTTGCCGGGTGCGATCTGCGCGCTCACCTTGAACGCGACCAGAGTCAGCAGCAGCGACACGAAACCGACCACGCAGGCGGCGGCGATCTTGCCGCTGACGATCGCGCTGCGCGAACCCGGCGTGGCCAGCAGTGGCTCCAGCGACTGCCGCTCGCGCTCGCCGGCGGTGGCATCCATGACCAGGTAGGCGCCACCGATGAACGAGGTCAGCGTCAGCAGTACCGGCAGCAGCATCGACAGGATCATGCCGCGCTTGGCCTCGGCACTGGCCAGGTCCTGGCGCGCCACGTCCAGCGGGCGTGCCACCTGCGCGTCGATGCCGCGTGCCATCAGGCGCAAGGCACCGACCTGGCCGTTGTAAGTGGCCAGCGCCGCCTCCAGGCGTGCACTGGGTACTTCGGCCGCGCGACGCGTGCTGTCCTTGATCACCTCCACCAGCGCCGGCTTGCCCTCGGCCCAGTCCCTGCCGAAGTCATCGCCGATGCGCAGCGCCACATCGATGTCCTGGGTGCGGATGGCCTCGGCCAGGTCCTTCGGTGCCGGTGCGGCATTGAGGCCCTGCGCGGCGAGGAAGCGCACCAGGTTCGGCGCGTTCTCGGCGCCGATGGTCGGGATCTGCAACGGCTCTTCGATCTGGGTACGCACCCGGCTCTCGGCCAGCTTGCCCATGCCCAGCAGCAGCACCGGGTACAGCAGCGGTCCGAACAGCAGGGTCAGCAGCAGCGTGCGGCGGTCACGCGACAGGTCGCGCAGTTCCTTGCGCATCACCGTCATCAGGGTCGACATCATGCTCATGCGTGCAGGCCCTCTTCGCTGCCGATCAGTTTCACGAACGCATCTTCCAGGTTGGCTTCGCCGGCCTGCGCACGCAGCTCGTCGGCGCTGCCGGCAGCCATCACCGTGCCCTTGGCGATGATCACGATGTGGTCACACAACGCCCCCACCTCCTGCATGATGTGGCTGGACAGGATCACGCAGCGCCCCTCTTCGCGCAGGCCCAGCAGGAAGCGGCGCAGTGCGCGCGTGGTCATCACGTCCAGGCCATTGGTCGGTTCATCCAGGATGACGTTGCGCGGGTCGTGCACCAGCGCGCGGGCAATCGCGGTCTTGGTGCGCTGGCCCTGCGAGAAGCCATCGGTCTGCCGGTCGAGGATGTCACCCATGTCCAGCGCGTGCGACAGCACCTCGATGCGTTCGCGGATGCGCTCGGCCGACAGGCCGTGCAGTTCGCCGAAGTAGGCGATGTTCTCGCGCGCGGTCAGGCGCTTGTAGACGCCACGCGCATCGGGCAGCACGCCGAGGTGGCGACGTACCTCCACCGGATTGCGCGCCGCATCGATGCCATCGACAGTGATGCTGCCCTGGTCGGGCGTCATCAGTGTGTAGAGCATGCGCATGGTGGTGGTCTTGCCGGCACCGTTGGGGCCGAGCAGGCCGGTGATCTGCCCATCCGGGGCGCGGAAGCCGACGTTGGCGACCGCCTGGATGCGGCCCGTGCGGGTATCGAAGGCCTTGTGCAGGTTGTCGGCGACGATCATGGTTCCCATCCGTTGAACGAGGTGAACGCCGGCACGTAGCTCAGCGTGTCCAGGCAGCCGGCATCCAGCGCCTTGGCATCGGTCTTGTCGATGAACTGTCCGAGCAGGCGCGGCATGCAGCCGGCGGTCAACGTGCCATGGCCCTGGCCACGGGCGACCAGCGCACGGCCGTTGGGCAGGCCCTTGAGCACCTGTGCGGCGTAGCGCGGTGGCGTCACCGGGTCCAGCTCACCGGACAGCAGCAGTGCCGGCACGTCGCTGCGCAGCGGCACGGCATCGGTTGCCGGCGCCGGACGGTGCGGCCACACCGGGCAGGCCGCGAAGAACGCACTGGCCACCTCGTTGCCGAACAGCCGCTCGGGATCCTCGGCCGGCGCGTGGTAGCGCGGCGCATCCTCGCTGCAGATCACCGACCACTGCATGCCGCGGTTGATCTGGAAATCCATGCTGCGGTTCGCGCCGCGCGCCAGCGATGCCAACGGGGCATACCGCCCGTGTGCGGCTTCATCCAGCACCAGTGGCAGCAGCGAGGAATACTGCGGCACGTAGGAGAAGGCGAAGGCAAGGCCGACCACGCTGTCCGGCGTCAGGACATCCTGCCGGGGTGCGTTGGTACCCGGGTCGCGATACTCGACCGAGACCGGTGCACGGCGCAGGGTGTCGACCACGCTGCGCAGCTGCGCGCGGGTATCGGTCGGGAAACGCTTGCTGCATGCGGCATCCTTGCGGCACTGCGCCGACTGCAGGGCGATCGCATCCTCGAAGGTGGTTGCGAAGTCGCCACCGACCACCAGCTCGTTCGGTACCACGCCATCGATGACGATGCTGCGGGTGTGCTGCGGGTAGGCCCCGGCATAGCGCTGGGCCACGCGGGTACCGTAGGAGCCGCCAACCAGGTTGAGCTGGTCCACACCGAGCGCCGTACGCACCGCATCCAGATCGGCGATCGCCTCGGTGGTGGTGTAGAAGCGCGCATCGGCACGCCCCTGCAGCGATGCGGCACAGCGCTGGGCGTAGTCGCGCAGCGAAGCCTCGGAAGGCGCGGCATCCTCGTCCAACTGCAGCGGCTTGCCGTCCGCGCCCAGGCAGCTGAGCGGGTTGGAGCCGCCGGTGCCGCGCTGGTCGATCAGGAACACGTCGCGCTGCTTGCGCACCTGGCGCAGTGCAGTATCGACGATGACCGCCACCTCGCTGGCCGCCTGGCCGGGGCCGCCGGCCAGGAAGAACACCGGGTCGGGCTGGCTGGCGCCGCTGCTGCCCGACTCCAGCCAGGCAATGCGCAGGCCGATCCGGCGGCCATCGGGCTGGGCCCGGTCCTCCGGCACCTGCAGGGTGGCGCACTGCGCCTCCACGTTGGCGCTGGCGCCTTCGGTGGACAGCGTGCAGGGCTGGAAGTCGATCGTGCCGAAGCGGCGGCTGGGTGCATCGCTGGCGCTTCCGGCGTCGGCCGGCGCCGGCTGGCTGCACCCGGCAAGCATCAGGCTGGCCAGCATCCCGGCCAGCGCGAGGTGGTGTCTTTGCATCGTGCTCGTTTCCCCCTGGAGGACGTTCCTGTCGACCACGACGGGCTGCCGCGGAAGATGTGACCCAACTTACACGGGCAGCGTGCCGACGGCGATGGGCAATGACGAATCCGCCGCCAACGGCGCGCAGACCAGGCGGTCCCGCCCCTCGGCCTTGGCCGGCACAGGGCGGCATCGGCGGCGGCCCGCAGCGCCCCATGGGCCAGTGCCCCGGCCCGACGGCGATGCGGGGTCTGAAAACGGCGAGCACGGCCGCCGGCGCACGCGCAGAATCCGCCGCAGACCCAGGAGACGCCCATGCTCACGTGGTACCTCAGTGGCATCGACCATCGCCCCTTCCTGCACCTGTTCGAGATGAGCGACAGTGCGCTCGCCGCGCTCGGCATCCAGCGTCGCTGGGCCGGCGCCAACGGCGGACATCCCTGCCGGATCAGCCTGAGCGATCCCGCGCCTGGCAGCGAGCTGCTCCTGCTGTCCCACGTCCACCTGCCGCTGCATTCGCCGTATCGCGCCGCCGGCCCGATCTTCGTGCAGCGCGGCGCGACCCGTTGCGTCCTGCCGCCGGACGAGGTGCCCCCGTATGTGCAGCGCCGGTTGATTTCGATGCGTGCCTATGACCACACCGCGCTGATGTACGGTGCCCAGGTCTGTGCGGGCACCGAGGTGGCCGGCCATCTGGATGCACTGTTTGCCGACCCGTCGGTGGCGTTCGTCCAGCTGCACAACGCGGCGCATGGCTGTTTCTCGTGCCAGGCAGATCGGGTGGGTACCGAGACTGCGTAGCGTGATCTCCATGACGTGATCGATGCCACGCCGATCACGTGACATCCAGCGCATCCGTTCAGCCCTGCGTGAAGCCTGCGGGAAGGGCTTCACATGCGCAGTCACGGATCGGCACTTCGATGGTTCCGTCGCCTGCATCGCGACTCGATACTCGCCGTGGTGCCGCCGGAAGTCCGCCGCGCAGCGCAGCTCCTGCGGTCACCGTTCCCTTTCGACGACCACAAGGATGCGCCATGTCATTCCGATCCACACCGCTGCTGCTGGCCACCTCGTTCGTTGCTGCGGGCCTGTGCCTGGCCGGCAACGCGTTCGCCCACGGCACCATGACCACGCCGGTCAGCCGCGTCTACGCCTGTTTCCAGGGCAACCCCGAGAACCCGACCAACCCGGCCTGTGCCGCGGCCAAGGCCATCGGCGGTTCGCAGGCGTTCTACGACTGGAACGGCATCAACCAGGCCAATGCCAACGGCAACCACCAGGCCGTGGTACCCGACGGCAAGCTGTGCAGCGGCAACAACCCGACCTTCCGCGGTCTGGACGTGAACCGCAGTGACTGGCAGACCACGCCGATCCAGCCCGATGCCAATGGCAGGTTCACCTTCGTGTTCAAGGCGACCGCGCCGCACGCCACCCGTGACTGGCGCTTCTTCGTCACCCGCGAAGGCTGGCAGCCGGGCAGCCCGCTGCGCTGGGCCGACCTGCAGGAGTTCTGCACGCTGGGCAATACACCGTTGTCGGCCGACGGCACCTACAAGCTGCAATGCACGTTGCCGCAGCGCACCGGCCAGCATGTGATCTACAACACCTGGCAGCGCTCGGATTCGACCGAGGCGTTCTATACCTGCATGGACGTGCGCTTCCAGGGCGGCGGAGGGACCGCACCGGCACCGCAATGGCAGGACGCCGGCCCGATCACCGCGCGCGGCGAGCTGCCGGTCGGCACCACGTTGGCGCTGCGCGTGTTCAATGCCAACGGCAATGATGTCGAACGCGTGGAAGCCACGCTGGCCAGCGGCCAGACCGCCCCCGCACAGTGGCCGCTGGCACTCGCCCGCAAGGTCAATGCCAGTGCCCAGCACGCGCGCGTGGGCGTGCTTGCCGATGGCGTGATCACGCCGGCCGCCTCGGCCACCGACAACCGGGTGTACCTGAAGGACGGCAACCGCTTCCAGCTCGATACCCAGGTGCCCGACCCGGGCACGCCGTCGCCGGGCGGTGATTTCGACCACGTGTACCCTGCGGGCATTGGCAGCTACATCCCCGGCCAGACCGTGGTGAAGGGTGCCGACGGCAAGCTGTACGCGTGCCGCCCGTTCCCGGAAGGTGCGTGGTGCAACGTCAATGCCGAGGCATATCGCCCCGGTGTGGGCAGTGCATGGCGCGATGCTTGGGTGCCCTACTGACCCGTTGTAGAAGGCGGTGCGGATCGCGCCGCCTTCTGCCTGGGCCGCAGTGCTTTGAGCAGCGTGCTGCAGATCAGGCACGACAGCCACTGAAATCAAACTTGTCCGGTATTTCCGGCCTGTCTGCATGTGAAGACTCCATGGGGTTTCCCCACACCTCGCAAGGGAATCTCTGCATGCACCTGTCCCATCAGGCAGTCCTCGCACTGTCCGTCGTTGACGGACTGGCCGACCACGCCGATCCGCGCCGACGCGCGCGGCCGATACACCTTCGAGTTCCATGCCCCGGCCCCGCATGCCACCCGCGAGTGGAAGTTCTATGTCACCCGTGAGGGCCGGCAGCCGGGCAGCCCGCTGCACTGGGCCGACCTGCAGGAGTTCTGCACCCTGGGCAACGTGCCGGTGGATGGCAAGACCTACAAGCTGGATTGCCCTCTGCCCAAGCGCCGCCGCCGCAGTGGCAGGATGCCGGTCCAGTCACCGCCCGCGGTGCGCTGGAGACAGGCACCACGCTGACCCTGCGCGTGTTCAATGCCAACGGCAACGATCTGGAGCGCCCGGAAGTGACTCTGGCCGCCGGCCAGACCGCTCCGGCGCAGTGGCCGATGGTGCTGGCCCGCAAGGTCAAGGGCTGCGGCCAGCACGCCCGCATCGGTGTGATGAAGAATGGTGTGATCACGCCGGTGGCGTCCGCCATCGAGAACCGCGTGTACCTGAAACCGGGCAACCGCTTTGAACTGGAAACCCGGATTCCGGGCCCGGTCGATCCGGTCGATCCGCCGGGTGGCGATTTCGACTTCGTGTATCCGGCCGGCCTCGGCAGCTACACGCCGGGCGAGACCGTGGTAAAGGGCACCGACGGCAAGCCGTATGCCTGCCGCCCGTTCCCGGACGGTGCGTGGTGCAACATCAATGCCGACGCCTATCGCGCGGGCACCGGCTCTGCCTGGCGTGATGCCTGGATCGCGTGCTGAGGCCGGGCACCGGGGGCGGCGTGGGGTCGCCTCCGGTTTCCAGGGTTGCCGGCCAGTGCGATTGCCGGCCAGCGGCCGGCACTACCGGGTTCGTGCGGTTGCCGGCCAGCGGCCGGCACCACCCAGGCCTATTTGCTGCTGACGTACTTCTCGCGGCGGATCTGCGGGTTGCCCAGGCCGGCGGCCTTCAGCAGCTCGGCGCAGGCATCGACCATGTCCGGGTTGCCGCACAGGTAGGCGATGTCGGTGGCCGGGTCCGGCGTGAAGCCGGCCAGCGCCTGCTGCACGTAGCCGTGCTGTACGTCCGGGTGCGGTTCGGCCGGCAGTTCGCGCGACAGGCACGGAACATAACGGAAGTTCGGATGCTTTTCGGCGAAGCTGTAGAAGTCCTCGCTGTACAGCAGCTCGCCGGGGCTGCGCGCGCCCTGCAGCAGCACGATCTGCACACCGCGTTCGGCCATGGCCTTTTCCAGCAGCGGCAGCATGGAACGGTACGGGGTAACGCCGGTACCGGTGGCGATCAGCAGGTAACGGGCGTTGTGGTCACCGGGATTCAGGCAGAACCGGCCATAGGGGCCGGACGCACTGATCTGGCTGCCCTGCTCCAGTGCCTCGAACAGGGCCGTGGCAGCGCCACCAGGCACGAAACTGACCGCGATATCCACCGCCTCGCCCGGGCCCAGCGCATGGTCGTGGATGGTCGCCAGCGAGTAGCTGCGCTTGGTTTCGGTGCCGTCGGCGTAGTTGAAATGGACCTGGATGAACTGGCCGGGCTGGAAATCCAGCGGCTGCCCATCGTCACGCACGAACTGGTAGTGGCCGACGGTCGGGGCCAGCATGCGGCAGCCGACCAGCTTGAGGGGGAATTGAACAGGCACGACTTTTCGGGACAGTGTGTAGCCGGGGCAAGCCCTCGGGGTCTTCTATAATAGCCCCTCCCCGCCCCTCTCCAGCGCCAGCCCATGGGCGCGAAGGCTTCGAGCTTGGCATCCCAGAACGATACGGCGCCCGCCCTGCGCGTGCGCGACCTGCGCAAGACCTATGACAACGGCACCCAGGCCCTGAAGGGCGTTTCCCTGGAAGTGGCCCCGGGCGACTTCTTCGCCCTGCTCGGCCCCAACGGGGCCGGCAAGTCGACCCTGATCGGCATCATCAGCTCCCTGGTCAACCTCAGCGAGGGCCAGGTGGAGGTGTTCGGCAGCGACCTGGTGCGCAACCGCAGCGCCACCATGCGCCTGATCGGGCTGGTGCCGCAGGAAATCAACTTCAACCTGTTCGAGAAGCCCTTCGACATCCTGGTGAACTACGCCGGCTTCTACGGCGTGCCACGCGAGGAAGCCGAAAAGCGCGCCGAGGAAGAGCTGAAGCGCGCACACCTGTGGGAAAAGGCGCAGGTGATGAGCCGCACGCTGTCCGGCGGCATGAAGCGCCGGCTGATGATCGCCCGCGCGATGATGACCCGCCCGCGGCTGCTGATCCTGGACGAACCCACCGCCGGCGTGGACATCGAGATCCGCCGCGACATGTGGCGCGTGCTGAAGGAGATCAACGGTGCCGGCACCACGATCATCCTCACCACCCACTACCTGGAAGAGGCCGAGTACCTGTGCCGCCACCTGGCGATCATCAACCATGGCCAGATCGTCGAGCAGGGGCCGATGCGCACCCTGCTGGCCAAGCTGGACGTGGAAGGCTTCCTGCTGGACATCGACGGTGACCTGCCGGCGCAGCTGCCGGTGATCGAGGGCGCGACGCTGACCGCGCCGGACCCGCACACGCTGGACATCGACATGCCACGCGCGATGGACCTCAACCGCGTGTTCGCCACGCTCAATGAGTCCGGTATCCGCGTGCGTTCGATGCGTACCAAGAGCAACCGCCTGGAGGAGCTGTTCGTGCGCCTCACCGGCAACATGGAGAAGCCCGCATGAGCACCACCGAGCTGACCGACGGCCAGCGCAACCGCATCGCGCTGATGACCATCGTGCGCCGCGAAGTCGCCCGCATCATGCGCATCTGGGGCCAGACCCTGGTGCCGCCGGCGATCACCATGACCCTGTACTTCCTGATCTTCGGCAACCTGATCGGGTCGCGCGTGGGTGACATGGGTGGCTACACCTACATGCAGTTCATCGTGCCGGGCCTGGTGATGATGAGCGTGATCCAGAACAGCTACGGCAACATCAGTTCCTCGTTCTTCGGTGCCAAGTTCGGCCGCCACGTCGAAGAACTGCTGGTCAGCCCGATGCCGAACTGGGTGATCCTGTGGGGCTATGTGGCCGGCGCGGTGCTGCGCGGCCTGATGGTGGGCGTGATCGTGCTGATCATCGCGATGTTCTTCACCCCGGTGCGCATCCCGCACCCGCTGGTGATGCTGACCACGGTGATCCTGGGCGCGACGATCTTCTCGCTGGCCGGCTTCATCAACGCGGTGTACGCCAAGAAGTTCGATGACGTGGCGATCGTGCCGACCTTCATCCTGACCCCGCTGACCTACCTGGGTGGCGTGTTCTATTCGGTGAAGCTGCTGCCGGGCTGGGCCGAAGCGGCCACGCACGCGAACCCGATCTTCTACATGGTCAACGCGTTCCGCTATGGCCTGCTGGGCAGCAGCGATGTGCCGCTGCCGGTAGCCTACGGCCTGATGATCGGTTTCGTGGTGGTGCTGACGGCGCTGGCGCTGTGGCTGCTGCGCCGTGGCGTGGGCATGCGCAGCTGAGACCTGCGTGGTAGTGCCGGCCGCTGGCCGGCGACACTGGATCCACGCCATGCGTGAATGCAGCAGCCTGTAGAGCCGAGCCTATGCTCGGCTCTTTTTTTGCCTGCAATCTCCGGCACAATCGCAGTTCTGATTCCCCCAGAAAACGGTGAACGTGCAATGCGCATCCTGATCCTCGGCGCCGGCGGTACCGGCGGTTACTTCGGTGGCCGCCTGGCCCAGGCCGGCGCGGACGTGACCTTCCTCGTGCGCCCCGCGCGCGCCGCGCAGCTGGACCATGATGGCCTGGTCATCCGCAGCCCACTGGGTGATGCGCGCTTCCCGGTTCAGCACGTCACTGCTGATGCACTGCCCGCACTGGCCGCGCAGCAGCCCTTCGACCTGGTCATCCTCAGCTGCAAGGCCTACGACCTGGACAGTTCGATCGATGCCATCGCCCCGGCAGTCGGCGCGAACACCACCGTGCTGCCGATCCTCAATGGCCTGCACCACTACAACGCACTGGATCTGCGCTTTGGCCGCGACGCGGTACTCGGCGGCCTGTGCTTCATCAGCGCCACCAAGGCGCCCGATGGCGCGGTGCTGCATCTGGGCAAGCCGGCCAAGCTCACCTTCGGCGAGCGCGACGGCGGCGCGATCTCCGCGCGCGTGCGCGCCTTCGCTGCGGTCTGCGCGAAGGCCAACCTTGACCACCTGGCCAGCGAACGCATCGGCCAGGAACAGTGGATCAAGTACACCTTCCTGACCGCGCTGGCCGCGGCCACCTGCCTGCTGCGCGCGGATATCGGCACCATCGTCGCCACCGATGATGGCGAGGCGATCGTACGTGGCCTTTACGACGAGTGCCTGGCCGTCGCCGAAGCCGCCGGTGAACCAGTTCCGGAGGCAGCGCAGGACACCGCGCGCGGCACGCTGACCCAGGCCGGCTCGGCGCTGAAGGCCTCGATGCTGCGCGATCTGGAGGCCGGCCAGCAGGTGGAAGCGGAACAGATTGTCGGCGACATGCTGGCGCGTGCGCGAACGGCCGATCAGGAGGCCCTGCTGCTGCAGGTTGCCTACAGCAGCCTGCAGGCCTACCAGGCACTGCGGGTCGCGTGACTCCCGCATTGCAGGCCAGCCCGTTGCCCGCGCGGGTACTGATTCTCGGGCTGGGCTGGAGCGGACGCGTGCTGGCCGCGCAGCTGCAGGCGCGGGGCGTAGCCGTGTCCGGCACGGTGCGCGACCCGTCTGCGGCACCGCACGATGGCCTGCTGCGACACCCGCTTCGAGCTGACACCGCACCGTCACCTGCCCTGCTCGAAGAGATCGCGCAGGCCGATGCCGTGCTGTGCAGCGTGCCGCCGGATGCTGAAGGGGACCCGGCACTGCGCCTGCTGCTGCCCGCGCTGCAGGCCAGCCCGGCATTGCGCTGGGTCGGCTATCTGTCGTCGACCTCGGTGTATGCCGACCGCGCCGGCGGTTGGATCGACGAGCGCAGCGCGGCCGACGCCACTGAAACGGCTGGCGTGCAGCGCCTGCTCGCGGAAGCACAGTGGCGTGCACTGGCCGGACAACGCGGCATCGCCTCAGCGGTGTTCCGCCTGCCCGGCCTGTACGGGCCGGGTCGCAATGCGCTGGTGCAGTTGGCGCAGGGGCGTGCACGCCACGTGGTTCGCCCGGGCCAGGTGTTCAACCGGCTGCACGTGCAGGATCTGGCCGCGGTGATCATCGCGGCGATGCAGCGACCGGTAGCGCAGGGGATGTACCTGCCCAGCGATGACGAGCCGGCACCACCGCAGGATGTGCTGGCCTTCGCCGCGAAGCTGGGCGGGTTTGCGATGCCACCTGCCGTGGCGTGGGACGACCCTGCACTCAGCCCGACGCTACGCCGCTTCTACGAGAGCAACAAGCGCATCGACAGCCGTGGCACGCGTGAAGCGCTGGCGTGGCAGCCGCGCTTCCCCAGCTACCGTGAGGGCCTGCGCGACCTGCTCCGGTAGTGCCGGCCGCTGGCCGGCACCACGGTTGATTGCCGGCCAGCGGCCGGCACTACCATCAACCCGCGTCGGGCAGGCGGAAGAACGCGCGGGCGGCCGCCGTGGCATTGGCCGCGGTCACCGCAACGTCCTCGCCACGGTCACGTGCCAGCTCTTCCACGATGTGCGACAGGAACATCGGCTCGTTGCGCCGGTCCTTCGGCATCGGCTTCAGCGTGCGCGGCAGCAGGTACGGCGCGTCGGTCTCGATCATCAGGCGGTTGGCCGGGATGTTCTTCACCAGTTCGCGCAGGTGCGCGCCACGGCGTTCGTCGCAAAGCCAACCGGTGATACCGATGTACCAGTCCTGATCCAGGTAATCGAACAGCTCATCGCGTTCGCCGGTGAAGCAATGCACCACCGCCGGGCCGATGCGACCTTCGAAATTCTTCATCTGTGCCATGAAGTCGGCATGCGCATCACGCTGGTGCAGGAACAGCGGCTTGCCATTGTCCGCAGCCAGCTGCAGCTGGCGCTCGAACGCACGGTGCTGGGCCGGGCGCGGTGAGAAGTCACGGAAGTAGTCCAGCCCGCACTCCCCCACCGCCACCACTTCCGGATGGGCGTGCAGCGCGCGCATCTCGGCATCGCATTCCTCGGTGTATTCCACCGCGTGGTGCGGGTGCACGCCGGCGGTGGCGTACAGGAAACCGGGGTGCTGCTGGGCCAGCTGCACCGCCAACGGCGAATGCTCGCGGCTGGCGCCGGTGATGACCATCTGCACCACGCCGGCCTGCCGCGCGCGGTCCAGCACGGCATCGCGGTCGCGGTCGAAGGAGTCGTGGGTCAGGTTGGCGCCGATATCGATCAGGTGCATGGTCATCGCGGGGGAAAAGTGCCCGCGCATTGTACCTGCGCCCGCCGTGCCCCCTTATCCTTTGCACATGACCGCCCCGCTCTTCCCGATTTCCCCGCTGCTGCCGCAGATCCAGCAACACCTGGCCACACAGTCGCGACTGGTGCTGGAGGCCCCGCCCGGTGCCGGCAAGACCACCCAGGTGCCACTGGCACTGCTCGACGCACCGTGGCTGCAGCGCCGCAAGATCATCCTGCTGGAACCACGCCGGGTCGCCGCCCGCAGCGCCGCGCTGTTCATGGCGCGGCAGCTGGGCGAGGAGGTCGGTGGCACGGTCGGCTACCGCATCCGCTTCGAAAACAAGGTTTCGGCGCGCACGCGCATCGAGGTCGTCACCGAAGGCATCCTGACCCGCATGCTGCAGGACGACCCGATGCTGGAAGAGGTCGGGGCAATCCTGTTCGACGAGTTCCACGAACGCCATCTCAGTGGCGACCTCGGGTTGGCGCTGGCACTGGACGTGCAGGCACAGCTGCGCGATGACCTGCGCCTGGTGGTGATGTCGGCCACGCTGGACGGGGAGCGGCTGGCGCGCTTCCTCGATGCACCGCGGCTGAGCAGCGAGGGCCGCAGTTACCCGGTGGCGATCAGCCACTTCCCGGCGCGCCGCGATGAAGCACTCGAGCTGCAGGTGCGCCGCGCGGTGCAGCAGGCCCTGGTCGAGCACCCCGGTGACCTGCTGGTGTTCCTGCCCGGCCAGCGCGAGATCGCGCGGGTGCAGGCTGGCCTGCAGGAATCGCTCAATGGCGATGTCGAGGTCCTGGCCCTGCACGGTGAGCTGCCGGTGGAACAACAGGCGCGTGTACTTCAGGTGGCCAGCGATGGACGCCGTCGCGTGGTGCTGGCCACCAACGTCGCCGAGTCGTCGGTGACGTTGCCCGGCGTGCGCGTGGTGATCGACAGCGGCCAGGCACGCGAACCGCGCTACGACCCCAACAGTGGTTTCACCCGGCTGGATGTGGTGGCCATCGCGCAGGCATCGGCCGACCAGCGCGCCGGCCGCGCCGGCCGCGTCGCCGAGGGCATGGCCTGGCGGCTGTGGCCACAGTCGCAGAGGCTGGAACCGCAGCGCCGCGCCGAGATCGACCAGGTGGAACTGGCCGGACTGGCACTGGAACTGGCAGCCTGGGGCAGCAGCGACCTGCGCTTCCTCGATCCGCCACCTGCCGGCCCGATGGGCGCCGCGCGCGAACTGCTGCAGCGGCTGGGCGCGCTGTCCAGCAGTGGCGCGATCACCGCACTCGGCCGCCGCGTACTGGCGCTGGGCACGCATCCACGGATGGCGGCGATGCTGCTGGCAGCGCCCGATGCACGCGCGCAGGCGCTTGCCGCCGATCTGGCCGCGCTGTTGGAAGCGCGCGATCCGCTGCGCCAGGGCGGCGACGCGCTGGCGGCCCGCTGGCGCGCACTGGCCGCGTTCCGTAACGGCCGCGCGCCGGTGGACGCCAATCGCAGCGGGCTGGCCGCCATCGATACTGCCGCCAAGCAGTGGCGACGACGCCTGCGCTGCGAGACCGCGCCGCCGTCCAGCATCGAGGCGCACGAACTCGGTGACCTGCTCGCACACGCTTTCCCCGACCGGATCGGTTTCCAGCATCCCAGCGATCCCCTGCGCTACCTGCTGGCCAATGGCCGCAGCGCGCGCCTGCACGAACTGAGCGACCTGCGCGGCGAGCCCTGGCTGGTGGCCAGCGAACTGCGCTTCGAAGCGCGCGATGCGTTGTTGCTACGTGCCGCACCGGTGGATGAAAGTGCTCTGCGCAAGGCGTGGCCGGAGCGCTTCGTCACCGAAGACGTAGTGCGTTGGGACAGCGAACGCCGCGCCCTGGTGGCGCTGCGCGAGACCCGTTTCGACCGCATCGTGCTCGACAGCCGCTCGGCCGGGCGGGTCGATCCGCAGCATGCCGCGCAGGCGCTGACCGATGCGGTAGCCGAACTCGGCCTGCAGGCCTTGCCGTGGACCGAAGGCCTGCGCCAGTGGCAGGCCCGTGTCGAATCGCTTCGACGCTGGATGCCGGAACTGGATCTACCCGACTGCAGCGATGCGGCCCTGCTGGCCAACCGTGCACAGTGGCTGCAGCCCGCGTTCGCCGGCAGGACGCGACTGGATGCGCTGGATGAATCCAGCTTCGGCGAAGCGTTGAAGTCGCCCTTGGAGTGGTCACAACGGCAGCTGGTCGAGCGTCATGCACCGACCCGCATCACTGTGCCGTCCGGGCTGGAGCGGCCGATCACCTATGCGCTGGACAGCGAGACTGGCGACCCGCTGCCGCCAGTGCTGGCGGTGAAGCTGCAGGAACTGTTCGGCCTGGCCGACACGCCGCGCATCGCCGATGGCCGCGTGCCGCTGACCCTGCACCTGCTCTCCCCCGGCGGCCGTCCGCTGCAGGTCACCCAGGACCTGCGCAACTTCTGGGAAAACACCTACGCCGAAGTGAAGAAGGAAATGAAGGGCCGTTACCCGCGCCATCCGTGGCCGGACGATCCGTGGACCGCCACAGCCACGCACCGTGCCAAGCCGCGTGGAACCTGACGGGTAGTGCCCGCCGTTGGCCGGCAGCCCCCTGGCACCAGGCAGAGAGCATTGCCGGCCAGCGGCCGGCACTACCGGTTTGCGACCCTGCCTGATCCTGAATGGCTGCGATAGAGTCACACCACGTGCGTCCCTGACTGACATACCGTTTACGGGCAACGCGCGACACTGGACTTCGACCCGAGGCAAAGGACCCCCGCATGAGCAAGCTGACCGTAATCACCGACCGCGCTCTGGAGCGCGCCCTGGACCTGGCCCACAGCGCCGGCGACGGCCTGAAGAGTGCCGGTGGCAGCCTGCGCCACCTCGGGCCGCAGGCCAGTGACTGGATCAAGACCGGCGCGGCGCTGGGCGCCGTCAAGACCGGTGGCAAGGTGGCCACCAAGTTCGCCCGGCGCAACCCGGCGGTGACCATTGCCGCCGCTGCCGTCGGTGTCGGCCTGCTCGGCTACGCGCTGTACCGCAAGCAGCAGAAGAAAAAGGCCGCCAACGGCCACGTGGTGAATGGCCAGGCACAGCGCATCAATGCGCGTGACCGCCGCAACGACACCGTGGTGGACGAGCACAGCGATATCGGCAGCGACGCCTGAGTCTGCCGGGGTCGGCTCCCTTCCGCAGGATCTGAGCCCATCAGCCCGCTATGAGGGCCGGATACCGTAGGGTATCCGGCCTTTTCTGTTTCAGCCGATCTGCCGCCACTGCCCCGGCTGCAGGTCGTCCAGCCGGTAGGGGCCCATCGACACGCGGACCAGCCGCAGCGTCGGCAGGTTCACCGCCGCGGTCATCCGCCGCACCTGGCGGTTGCGGCCCTCGCGGATCGTGATCGCCAGCCAACTGTCGGGCACGGTCTTGCGGAATCGTACCGGAGGATCGCGCAACCACAACGCCGGCGCCGGATCGAGGCGTTCGATCTTCGCCGGCAGGGTCGGACCGTCGTTCAGCTCGACGCCGTCGCGCAGCCGCTGCAACTGCTCGTCACCGGGCGTGCCTTCCACCTGCACCCAGTAGGTCTTGTCGGCCTTGTGCCTGGGGTCGGTCAGCTTGTGCGCCAGCGTGCCATTGTCGGTCAGCAGCAGCAGGCCCTCACTGTCATGGTCGAGCCGACCGGCGGCATACACCCGCGGCGGCAGACCGAATCCCGCCAGGGTCGGCCGCGGCGGCACGCTGCGGTCGGTGAACTGGCAGAGCACGTTGAAGGGCTTGTTGAAGGCGATCAGCATTGCGGGCACGGCAGGCGGCGGGTACGCCATTGTCCCACGCCGCGCCACGCACCACGTCCCTGTGCAGCCGAGCAAGGGCCCGGCTCCACAACGTCAACGCGCGCACGGCATGCGACGTGCCCTTACGGCTTGATGAAACGCAGGGTCATGCGGTCGCTTTCGCCGATCGCCTGGTACTTCGCATCATCGGCCTTGTCGTGCTGGTTGGTCGGCGGCAGCGTCCACACGCCGTTGGGGTGGTCCTTGGTGTCGCGCGGGTTGGCGTTGACCTCGCTGCGCGCGTCCAGCTTGAAGCCGGCGGCCTCGGCCATCGCGATCACCTGCTGCTGGCCGACATAGCCGGTGTCATCGTCATCGGCCACATCGGCCTTGGCGCGATGTTCGACCACGCCCAGCACGCCGCCCGGCTTGAGCACGTTGAAGAAGCCCTGGAACATGCCCTGCGCCTGGCCGGCCTTGCGCCAGTTGTGCACGTTGCGGAAGGTCAGCACCACATCGGCTGAATTGGCCGGGCCGAACACCGGCTTGGCCGGATCGTAGGCGACCACGGCAGTCTTGCCGAACTGCGCGGGTGCACCGGCGTACTTCTTTTCCAGGCTGTCGCGGCTGCGCTGCTGGTAGTCACGGCCGCGACCCTCAGGCACCGCCATCGGATCGACCACGGCAGCCACATAGTGGCCCTTGTCATGCAGCAGCGGCGCCAGGATCTCCGAATACCAGCCGTTGCCGGGCGTGATCTCGATGACGGTCTTTTCCGGCGTCACCTTGAAGAACGACAGCGTCTGCGCCGGGTGGCGGAAGCCATCGCGCTTGACGTTGTTGGCATCGCGGGTGGTCGCCTTTACCGCCGCATCGATGGCCGGCAAGACCTGGATCTTCGCCGGTGCCACCGTGGCCGGTGCGGCGAACGCAGGAACAGCAGCAAGCAGGGCCGAAGCAAGCAGCAGGCGGCAACCACGCAGGGACGAAGCAGGCATCATCGGGACGACTCCAGCGGAAGATGCGGCGAGACTAGCAGTCGCAGTGTCCCAGGTGTTCACAAAACGTTAGCGGCGTGCGCGTCGCGGAACACTGTTTTGTGGTCGTCGCCGCAGCACGGTCACACATCGCGTTCTATTCTGGAACACTTCCCCCAAGGAGTCCGTGCCCATGACGGCAACCCGCGAACTGGGCCGTTCCGGCCTGCATGTACGTCCGCTCGCCTTCGGTGGCAACGTGTTCGGCTGGAGCGCCGATGAGAAGGCCAGCTTCGCCCTGCTCGATGCCTTCGTTGACGCCGGTTTCAATCTGGTCGACACCGCCGATGTGTACTCGGCCTGGGTGCCGGGCAATGCCGGCGGCGAATCGGAAACACTGATCGGCAAGTGGTTTGCCCGCAGCGGCAAGCGCGACAAGGTGGTGCTGGCGACCAAGGTGGCCAAGTGGGCCGAGCGCCCTGGCCTGACCCCGGACAACATCAATGCAGCGGTCGAGGATTCGCTGCGCCGGCTGCAGACCGACGTGATCGATCTGTACCAGGCCCACGAGGATGACGAGGCGACGCCGCTGGAAGCGACCCTGGCCGCATTCGGCCGCCTGATCGAGGCCGGCAAGGTACGAGCGATCGGTGCCTCCAACTACAGCGCCACGCGCCTGGCCGATGCGCTGAAGGTGTCCACCGACTACAAGTTGCCGCGTTACGAAACCCTGCAGCCGGAGTACAACCTGTATGACCGCGCCGGCTACGAAAAGGAACTGGAACCGCTGGTGCAGCGCGAGCAGATCGGCGTGATCGGCTACTACGCGCTGGCCAGCGGCTTCCTCAGCGGCAAGTACCGCACGCCGGCCGATGCAGCCAAGAGCCCGGCGCGTGGCGAGACCGTGGTGAAGCGCTACCTGAACCCGCGCGGCCTGCGCATCCTGCAGGCGCTGGACGACGTGGCCAGCAAGCACAGCGCAAGCGCTGCACAGATCGCACTGGCATGGCAGATCGCGCGGCCGTCGGTCACCGCGCCGATCGTCAGCGCCACCAGCATCGAACAGCTGCACGACCTGCTGGCCGCAGCGAGCGTATCGCTGAGCGTGCAGGATGTCGCGCAGCTGGATGCCGCCAGCGCCGAAGCCTGAGACCCGGTAGTGCCGGCCGCTGGCCGGCATGACACAGTCAGGTAGTGCCGGTCGCTGGCCGGCATCGCGCGGTAAAGAAGAAAATAATTGAACAAAATGGTTGCGCGCGACTAAATCGTGGTTTATCGTGCGCACCTCGTTTCAACAACCACTGGAAACTTCCCTTGAACGCGCATTCCGTCGCCATCGCCAAACTGCTGCCATGCCTGCGCATGGGCGGGCTGGCGCGCGCGTTCGGCAAGGAAGTCCAGCTGACAACGGCCTGATACCCGCCCTGCGGAGATCGGCCACCCCGATCTCCGAGGCCTGACGACGCCCTCGGAACGCAAGTCCCGGGGGCGTTTTCGTTTGCGTCGGCACAAGGACCCGCGATGCCAGAACTGCACCCCGCGCGGCGACCCGCCGCTCACTGACACAGGTTTTTCTGCTGCGCCGGAGGATTTTCTCCGCGTGCATGGCAACGCCTGGACATTATCTGCATCGCACTCAAACATTATCGCTCGCCGATAATGTCGGTGGCCTGCACCCTCGATTCTCCAACGGTCCCGTTTCAACCACGGGCTGGTGCGCGCGGCGTTGCCGTGGCGTATGCCGGAGGTCGCGGACATGCCATCGCCTGGATCGCCTGCTGGAGGCAGGCGCCGGTTCGCCGGCACGCGGTTCGATTCCGCGCGGTTCACCACTGGATAGCTCAGTAGGGTAGAGCAACGGATCCGTAATCCGTCTGTCGTGGGTTCGACTCCCACTCCAACCACATGACCTTTCACGTCATGACTTGAAGCAACACCCGGGGCGCAAGCCCCAGCGGCCATCGTCGCCGTCCACGGTCACTGCCTTCTGGCGGGGGCGTGGAAGGCAACGGACCGCACGCCGGGCCTCGGCCTGTCACCACTACCTGCCCCACGCTGCTCCGGTGCTGTCTGCCGGCAGCATGGCCGCAAGGGTGATGACGCACCGCAGGCTCCGCGCGCGGACCGTCCGCCGATGGCCGCCCTCTTCCGCCGGCTGCGCGTGATGTGCAGGCGACCTCGCCACGACCTGATCGACCCGGGTCATGGCGGTTCATCCGCAACGGGTCGAACCACCAGAGCCATACAAGGAGAGACTCCCATGTTCTGGACCATCAAGGTCGTGATCGGCGACGGCGAGCGCGGCCTGGTGTATCGCAACCGTCGTTTCCAGCAGATCCTGCTGCCGGGCGTGCACCGCCTATCGCCGTTCGGCGGCCGTCCGCAGGTTGACATCCACACTGCATCGAAGGGCGCGGCCTATACCGGCAGCGACCAGGACAGCCTGATCGAAGCGCTGGGCGCACAGCTGGACACGCACTTCGTGCTGGCCAACGTCGGTGCCGGCGAGGTCGGCCTGTTGCTGCGCAATGGCCGCATCGATGAAGTGCTGCCGCCGGGCAGCCGTCGCCTGTACTGGCGCGGTTCGGTCGACACCCAGGTGCGCGTGATGGCGCTGGGTGACGAGCCGCGCATTCCGGCGGACGTGCAGCAGCGCCTGGGCCAGCTGGGCGTGCTGCCGCGTGTGGCGGTGATCAGCAGCGTGCCGAGCGAGTCGGTGGGCCTGCTGTTCATCGATGGCACGCTACGGCAGACGCTGGACGCCGGCCTGCACGCGTTCTGGAACTTCAACGGCAACGTGTCGGTGGAGCGTGTGGAGCTGCGCGCGCGGTCGCTGGACGTATCCGGCCAGGAGCTGCTCAGCCGCGACAAGGTGACCCTGCGGGTGAACCTGGCCGCGACCGTGCAGGTGGTCGACCCGGTGCGTGCACACCGCACGCTCAGCAATGCCGATGAGTTCGTCTACCGGCAGCTGCAGTTCGGCCTGCGCCAGGCGATTGCCGCGCGCAGCCTGGACGAGCTGCTGGGTGACAAGGCAGCACTGGACGGTGAGATCGCCGCCCATGTGCAGGCCGCGATCGAGGGCCACGGTGTACGTCTGCTTGGCGTGGGCATCAAGGACGTGATCCTGCCGGGCGAGATGAAGGAGATCCTCAACGGCGTGGTGCTGGCCGAGAAGCAGGCCCAGGCCAGCGTGATCCGTCGCCGCGAGGAGGCCAACGCCACGCGATCGCAGCTCAACACCGCAAAGCTGATCGAGGACAACCCGGTGCTGATGCGCTTGAAGGAGCTGGAGGCACTGGAGAAGGTCACCGAGAAGATCGACAAGCTCACCGTGTTCGGCGGCCTGGATGGCGTGCTGAAGCAGCTGGTGACGATCAGGTAGGGGGTAGCGGCGGTGCAGGGACGCGCCGCCGGCCCATCAAGGACAAACACGAAGACATGGACACTCAACACAACTATCAATGGCTGCATGCCGAGGGCACCACGCCGATCAAGGGCTGGGTCAACGGTGTGCCGCTGGAAGCGCAGGCGCATGAGCAGCTGCGCAACATCGCGGCGATCCCGTTCGTCGGGCCGTGGGTGGCCGTGATGCCGGACGTGCACCTGGGCAAGGGCGCGACCGTGGGCTCGGTGATCCCGACCCGCGGTGCGATCATCCCGGCCGCGGTCGGCGTCGACATCGGCTGCGGCATGGCGGCGGTGCGCACCACGCTGCGCGCCAATGACCTGCCCGACGACCTCCGGCAGCTGCGCAACAGCATCGAGCGCAGCATCCCGGTCGGCAATGGGCGCGGCGGCGAACATCAGCGCATGCCCGACAGCATCCATACCCGGCTGGTGCAGTCCGGGCTGGCCGCCGGCCTGGAGAAGATCAAGGACAGGCACCGCCGGATCCGCACCGACAAGCTCGACCGCCAGCTGGGGACGCTGGGTGGCGGCAACCACTTCATCGAACTGTGCCTGGACGAGACCGACACGGTGTGGGTGATGCTGCACAGCGGGTCGCGCGGCACCGGCAACCTGATCGGTACCTACTTCATCGAGAAGGCGCGCGAGGAACTGGCCCGGCGTGTGCTGGGCTTCCACTTGCCGGACAAGGACCTGGCGTTCTTCATGGAAGGCGAGCCGCTGTTCGATGACTACGTCGAAGCCGTGTCGTGGGCGCAGGACTACGCCCGGCAGAACCGCGAGGCGATGATGTCGCGCGTGCTGGCCGAGATGCGCCACCGGCTGCCGAAGTTCCAGCTGGCGGCAATGGCGGTGAACTGCCACCACAACTACGTACAGAAGGAAACGCACCACGGGCAGGAGCTGCTGGTGACCCGGAAGGGGGCCGTCAGCGCCCGCGAGGGTGAGCTGGGCATCATTCCCGGCAGCATGGGCACGCGCAGCTACATCGTGCGTGGCAAGGGCAACGCGGACAGCTTCCACAGCTGCAGCCACGGTGCCGGCCGGGTGATGAGCCGTGGCGCCGCGCGCCAGCAGATCACGCTGGCCCAGCATCGCGAGGCCACCGCGCACGTGGAATGCCGCAAGGACAGCGGCGTGCTGGACGAGTCACCGGCCGCGTACAAGTCGATCGACGATGTGATGGCCGCGCAGCTGGACCTGGTCGACGTGGTGCACACCCTGCGCCAGGTGTTGTGCGTGAAGGGGTAACGGAGCGGTGCCGGCCAAGGCCGGCCTCTACCAGAGCAGCACGTCGCGTCGGGGGTCAGATCCCTTTCTGCGAAAGGGATCTGACCCCGGCACATTCAGCGCGGCACGCTGTCTTCGGCCACCAGCGCGTGGTGCACGCCGATGCCCGCGCGCACGCCTTCGGCCATGGCCAGGGTGATGTTGCCGACCGTCGTCGCATCGCCTGCGGCATACACGTTCGGCACCGAGGTCTGCTTCATCATGTCGACCTCGATCAACTCGCCCAGCGGGCTCTCGGCCAATGTGCAGCCCAGCTGCTGCACCAGCGGCGTGGCCATCACCTGGGTGGCCGGCACGAACAGCGCCCGCTGGGCGATGCGGCGGCCATCGGCCAGCTCCACTTCCAGCCAGGTCGGCTGGTCGCCCTGCACGCCCAGCACCGGCGACGTCTCGATCTGCACGCCGCGCTGCTGCATGGCAGCCCGTTCCTCATCGGTGATCGGCAGGCCCTGGCTGAAGAAGGTGACATTGCCCCAGTCGGCAAACAGCGGCGCCTTGCCGGCGGACATCGGATGGCCGCCAAGCAGGCCGATGGCGCCGCCACCCACTTCGTAACCATGGCAGTAGGGGCAGTGCAGCACGGTGCTGCCCCAACGCTCGGCCAGCCCGGGCAGTTCCGGCAGCTGGTCGGCGATACCGCTGGCCAGCAGCAGCTTGCGCGCGGCCAGCACCTGGCCATCGGCGGTACGTACTTCCACGCCCTCTGCGCTGGCGTTGGCCTGCACGGCCTCGGCATGCACCCAGCGCACGCTGGGGTAATCCAGCAGCTGCTGGCGCGCGGTCTTCAGCAGCTCGGCGCCGCTGATGCCATCCAGCCCCGGCACCCCGTGCGAATGGCTGGCGAAGCGGTTGCGTGGTGAACCGGCGTCGATGACGGTGACCGGGCGGCGGGCACGGGCCAGGATCAGGCCGGCGGCAATGCCGGCATAGCTGCCGCCGACGATGAGCACATCAGGATTCATGGTGACCTTCCAGGGAACGGTGATGGGCGAGATGGCGGGCGAAGTCGGCGCCGAGCTTGTCCAGCGTGGCCGCCCGCAGGCGCTGTTCGAGCAGGCGCTGTGCTTCGCGTGCACCCTCCAGCAGGGCGCTGTTGACCAGCTGCTGGATCGGGCAGCCACCGCCGGAATCGCGGGTGCCTACCTGTACCAGCGACGGTGCGCCCACCGCCAGGTAGACGTCATGCAGGGTGATGGCTGCGGCAGCACGGGCCAGCTGGCTGCCCCCCCCATGGCCGCGGGTGCTGCGTACCAGGCCGGCCTTGTGCAGCTGCGCCAGCAGACGGCGGATCACCACCGGATGGGTCGGCAGGCAGGACGCCAGCTGCTCGGAGGTGCGCGGGCCATCCTGGCCGACCAGGTGCGCCATCACGTGCAGGGCGTCAGACAGCGGGTTCGCGGATTTCATGTAACTATATTAGTTACATTTATATCCCCTGTCCAGGGTCCGTATTCGTTCCATATGGACACATTTGTCCTATGAAACACTTCCTTCACATCACTAAACGAAACGCCAATGTGATGTTCGTCGCACTTCAGCGGGAGCTTGGCAGGTCGATACCGCATTGCCCCTTCCCGAGAGTGCTTCCCGATGAATGCGTCTGTCCGTGCTCCGCGCCTGCAGTCCAAGCTGCTCGGCGCGGTCTCTGTTGGCTTGGCCGTGGTCCTGCTGTGCGCGCTGGCTGGCCTGGCCTCCGCCTGGTTCAAGTTGTCCACCGAGGTTCCACCCGAAGTCGCGCACAGCCGCGACGCCGAACGCCTGCAGCGTGAGTTCCGCGGCCAGGTGCAGGAATGGAAGAACGTGCTGCTGCGTGGCCACGACGACGCGTTGCGTCAGCGCCACCTGGACGCTTTCGACAACGAAGGCCGCCTGGTCGAACGGCTGGCCAAGGGCCTGGTGACCAGCCCGGACGCGCGCACGCGTGAACTGGCGCAGGCGTTCGTTGGCCTGCACGCGCAGCTGCAGCAGGACTATCACGCGGCGCTGCAGGCATTTGCCGCGGCCGGCTACGATCCGGCCGCCGGCGACAACCTGGTGCGCGGCAAGGATCGCGCGGTGGCGACCGCTCTGGATGCATTGAGCGCGCATGCCACGCAGGTGGCCGAAGCGGCGCTGGCGGCACGTTCGCAGCAGGCGCGGCAGACCCTGCTGCTGTGCGCGTCACTGACGGTGCTGGCCGCCGTGCTGTTGCTGATCGGCCTGGCCTGGTGGCTGCGGCGCGCCGTGGTGCAGCCGGTACTGGCGGTGGAAGCCGCTGCACGCGCAGTGGCTGCCGGCGACCTGCAGCACGTGGTGCAGGTGCGCAGCCGCGACGAGATCGGACGCCTCGCACAGGCGATGCAAGCGTTGCAGTCCACGCTGCGCGGCGTGCTGGATGCGCAGGCCGCGATGGCCCAGGCGCACGAGGCCGGCACCATCAGCCATCGCATGGACGCCGCTGCCTTCCCCGGCGCGTTCGGCACCATGGTGGCCGACTGCAACACGCTGGTCGACGCACACATCCGGGTGAAGATGCGCGCGATCTCGATCATGGGCCGCTACGCCGTCGGCGACCTCAGCCAGGACATGGAACGCCTGCCCGGCGAGAAGGCAGTGATCACCGAAGCGCTGGATGCGGTCAAGCACAACCTCGGTGCGATCAACGGCGAAATCCGCCGCCTGGCCGAAGCGGCGGCCGCCGGTGACTTCAGCCAGCGCGGCGACAGTGCGCGCTTCGAGCATGATTTCCATGCGATGGTCGAGGGCCTCAACCGCCTGATGCAGACTACCGAGCTGAACCTGGGCGAGGTCTCCAGCATGCTGCGTGCCATCGCCGGCGGCCGCCTCGGCGCGCGCATGCACGGTGATTTCCAGGGCGTGTTCGCGCGCATCGCCGGCGATGCCAACACCACTGCCGCGCAGCTGGCAACCATCGTCACCGACATCAAGCATGCCTCCGGCAACATCCATACCGCTTCCGCAGAGATTGCCGCCGGCAACAATGACCTGTCGCGCCGCACCGAACAGCAGGCCGCCAATCTGGAAGAGACCGCGGCATCCATGGAAGAGTTGACCTCCACCGTGCGCCAGAATGCCGAGCACGCGCGCCAGGCCAATCAGCTGGCGATCGGTGCACAGGGTGTCGCCTCACACGGTGGCAGCGTGGTCGGGCAGGTGGTGGCGACCATGGGTGCGATCGAAGCGTCGTCGCGGCAGATCGCCGAGATCATCAGCGTGATCGATGGCATCGCGTTCCAGACCAACATCCTGGCGTTGAACGCCGCGGTGGAAGCGGCACGCGCCGGTGAGCAGGGCCGCGGATTCGCGGTGGTCGCCAGCGAAGTGCGCACGCTGGCGCAGCGCTCTGCCGCGGCGGCAAAGGAGATCAAGTCGCTGATCGAGGCGTCGGTGGAACAGGTCGGTGAGGGTGCGCAGCGCGTGCGCGAGGCCGGTGACACCATGGCCGAGATCGTCGCCTCGGTGCAGCGCGTGACCGACATCATGGCCGAGATCTCTGCGGCGTCGCAGGAGCAGAGCGCAGCCATCGAACAGGTCAGCCAGACGGTGATCCAGATGGACGGCACCACCCAGCAGAACGCCGCGCTGGTGGAAGAAGCCAGCGCCGCGGCGCGCAGCCTGGAACAGCAGGCGAACCGGTTGATCGATGCGGTGGATGTGTTCGACCTGTCGGCCACGGCGGCGGCGAAGGGCGGGCTGGCACGCGCGGCTTGATTGATCCGGTTGCCGGCCAGCGGCCGGCACTACCGTGGAGCGCAGACAGGAGGAGTGCCGGCCACTGGCCGGCAGCGTCCAACGCTGCATGGGTGGTGGCATGAACAGTGCGGACCAACGGTCCGCACCCACCACCACCTGCCGTCGTACACGTCGATGCAATGCACCGTTGCCGGCATGCACACGGCCGCTGGCCTACCCTTTCGTGGACATTCCCGCGTCCCTCCCCCTCTGCTGGAGCTCCCCATGACTGTCCCCGCCTTCGGTCTCGGCACCTTCCGCCTGAAAGACCAGACCGTGATCGACTCCGTGCGCAACGCGCTGGAGGTCGGCTACCGCGCCATCGATACCGCGCAGATCTACGGCAACGAAGCCGAAGTCGGCACCGTGATCGACTCCGTGCGCAACGCGCTGGAGGTCGGCTACCGCGCCATCGATACCGCGCAGATCTACGGCAACGAAGCCGAAGTCGGCCAGGCCATCACCGATTCTGGCGTGCCGCGCGATCACATCTACCTGACCACCAAGGTCTGGATCACCGCGTTCAAGCGAGAAGCGCTGCTGGCCAGCCTGCGTACCAGCCTGGAAAAGCTGCGCACCGACCATGTCGACCTGGCACTGATCCACTGGCCATCGCCGAACGACAAGGTCGACGTGCCGATGGAGGAGTACCTGACCGCACTGGCCGAGGCCAAGGCACAGGGCCTGACGACGGAAATCGGCATCTCCAACTTCACCATCGCGCAGACCCGCAAGGCGATCGAGATCCTTGGCGCTGATGCGATCGCCACCAACCAGATCGAGATCCACCCGTACCTGCAGAACCGCCTGCTGGTGAAGTTCCTGCAGGACAACGGCATCCACATCACCGCCTACATGAGCCTGGCCTATGGCGAGGTGATCAAGGACCCGGTGATCCAGGCCATCGCCGGCCGCCACCAGGCCACGCCGGCGCAGGTCGCGCTGGCCTGGGCACTGCAGCAGGGTTTCTCGGTGATTCCGTCCTCGACCAAGCGCGAGAACCTGGCGAGCAACCTGGAAGCGGCCGCGGTCCGCCTGACCGACGAAGACATGGCACAGATCGCCAAGCTCGACCGCGGCCATCGCCTGGCCAACCCGGAAGGGATTGCACCCGCCTGGGATTGATTCCACCGCGGCTACGGATCGGAATCGGCAGGTGCCGACCTTGGTCGGCACCTGCCGAACGGTCAGCGCTCGGCAACACCGCGCAACATGTCCAGGACGCTCTCGATGTCCAGTGGCTTGCACAGAAAACCAGCCGCGCCCAGCGCCTGCGCCCTGTCAATTACCTCTAACCGGGTGTCTGCGCTCATTACCAGAACGGGAGGCGCCGCAGGGTCCCTGACCAGCGCCTCCAGTACGTCCCATCCACTGCAACCTGGCATGTGCAGATCCAGCAGAACTACGTCGGGCGCCAGCGTCTTGATGACGGCCTGAGCATCGTGGCCATCTTGCCGGAAGCTGAGGCGATGGCCTGCACACTGCAGCAGGTGCTGCACCACCTCGCGGTTGGTCTCCACGTCTTCGAACAGCAGGCAGTGGAGCGGACGAACCACCGCCGCGTGCGACTGGAAAAGCTCATCCAGGGAAGGAAGCGGCTCAGCCGCATCGCTCACGGCAGCAGCGAAGCACCAAACGAATGAAGCGCCGCCGGCGTCGCTGCGGCCGACGCTGATCGTTCCGCCCATGGCATCGGAAATCAACCGAACGATGTACAGCCCGAGGCCGACGCCCTGTTCGCAACGTGCTTCGCCCTGACTGACCTGCACGAAAGGCGAGAAAATCATGCCTCTCTGCGCTTCGTCGATGCCCGTCCCGGAGTCGCAGACCGAGATCCGCACCTGCCAGTCATCCACCGATCGAACGGCGCCAACCGAGACCCTCGCCTCGCCCGCCATGGGACTGAACTTGATGGCATTGCAGAGAAGATTGGTCACCACCTGTTCGATGCGACCGCCATCTGCCAACAGCCATACGTCTGCTCTGCCAACATCCACCTGCACTACCACGCCTTTGTCTGCAGCCGCAGGCATGCAGTTCGCCCGCGCCGCCTCAATGATGGAACGCAGCGAACAAGGGTGTGGCCGCAGTTTCAGCTTGCCACCATCGATGCTGGCAACATCAAGTACATCATCGATGCGATGTCGGAGCGCCTGGGCCTGCCCTGCAACGGTGGCCAGTGCGTGTCGCTGGCCAGCACTCGCCGTACTGACCTCCAGAAGCTGGATGCCGCTGATGATCGCATTGAGCGGCGTGCGAAGCTCATGACTCATGGTGCCGACGAATCGCCCTTGCGCTTCACGCGACGCGATGGCACGCAACGCGATTTCGCGCATCGCTGCCACCAGTGACGCCACGACCAGCGGCAACAGGATGGTCAGCGCCAGCGCATAGGCCAGATAGGCGGGCCGCGAGAACCAGTAGCCTTCGGGGGCTGCCCACAGCAGCGCCACGGCCGTTACCGCGATTGCCGGCGCCATGGCCTTGCGTCCGTAAGCCACCGTCGCGGCGATGACGAGGAACGGCAGGATTGCATTGAGCGCCATCAACAGGATGAAGGCCGCGTGCACCTGGATGGTCACCATCGCCAGACTGAGCAGGAGACCCGCCACGTCGTACCACCTGTCGTGACGCGCCCTGCGAAGGTTTACAAAGAGTGCCCACGCTACAGAGACCGCCAGAAGCGCAACGGCTGCAGGCAGCACCCGCGCTGCCTCATCGGCCAGAACAGGCTGAGGGCCCTCGATCCAGAGCCAGCACCACAGCACCGCGAGCGCCTGCAACAGCACCCGGAACCCACTGGCGCGCGGCTCCTGGAAGCATGACAGCAGTAGAGCCAGACGATGCATTTCCAGCACGCGCGCAGCATGCAGCAGCGCTGCCGGGGACGACATTGGAGAGGGCGTGTACGGATCATGCATGTGAGCGTCCCCCGGTCAGTGATTGACCCGTCGTGCGTCCCAGAAGGCGCTTTGCCGAGATTGCCAGCGCACAGCCGCGCAGCCGCACGCTGCCGATTGCTTCGCCGGAGCGGAGAGCATCAGCCAGATCTTCGCAGGCATCGGCAATCCTGCAGCTGCCCAACGCCGAGGTCACACTTTTCAGGGCATGCATGCGCGAAAGCTCCTGTTCCAGGCAACCCGGGGATTCACTCTCCGCAGCGCTCATCCAGCGCGATATCGCCTCGTCCAGGGCAACGGCAAACGATGGAAACTGGTCTGGCGCGGTCGCTGCAATCAGGCTGAGCATCGATCGCTGCCCGAGCTCAGGTCCGTCTGCGGGACGTTGCCGCGGCTCTACGCCTTGCGTTGAGTTCAAGCGCCGCAATGCTCTCCTCTGCTTGTCGCATTCAACACCTGAAGAGATGCGTTTGCGCGTTCCGCGACGCCCAAACAGAGGCCTGAAGCGACAGCGTGCGGAGCGTATGGCCTACTGCATCCGTTGATGGATCTGCAGGAACAGCTGCGGAAACGTGCTACCCAGAAGATGCCCGGCAGCGGCCGCGAGCAGGATGGCGCCCACGATGGCAACACATCTGACCGGGAGTGACATTCGCTTCAGATCCATGGCATCCAGCATGGAAGCAACGATCGCGTAACGCCATCGGATTCCTTTCAAATCTTCCTGAGGTTCGTCATGCTCGCCCTGGCACTCTTTCTGCTGCTGTCGTGTGCGGTTTTGGTTCGAAAGCGACACGTGCGTAGCGGCGCCCTGCTCGCCGTAGCGCCACTGGCCATCTTGGCCAGCGCGAGCGCGCCCATCACGCAACGGCTGCTGGACCTGGCACAGGATGCGCCGCCAAGCACTGCAACAGCGCACCATCCACGCACGGCGATTGTCGTTCTAGGCGCTGGCATCGATCAGGACGCTCACGGCTCCAGGCCCGGCCTGGCTGGCTATAGCCGGTTGATGGCCGCAACGCAGCGCTACCTCGCCTGCGAACGCATCGGTGAAGCCTGCGTGGTGCTGGTCAGCGGAGGCGCTGCTGCGCCGGATAATGCCCCAGAAGCCAACGTCTACGCGCGTGAACTGATTGCGCTGGGCGTACCTGCGGAACACATTGTGCGCGAGCACGCCAGCGTGAACACCTGGCAGAACGCTAGGAACAGCAGCCGAATGATCCAGCGCGACAGTGTCCGGGTAGTGCTGGTGACCTCTGGCCTGCACCTAAGGCGCAGTCTGATCTACTTCCGGCACTTCGGTGTCGTGGCCGAGGGCTTGCCCAGTGATCGCCTCCGCGCCTCGCCGGGGTGGCTTCCCTCTGCATACAACCTGCTGCTGATCGAAGTGATGCTGCACGAGTACATCGGCGTCCTGCGCTACCACGTTTACAACGTCATGGGTTGGAACGAAGAATCCATCAAGCTGGACCGTGTCACGCCTGCAGCAACCACCCACGCATTGCCGCACTCACTTCGTCCGGTTTCTCCATCGGTGCCAGGTGCCCGCAATCAGGCACCACCACCAGCTGCGAGTGCGGCACCATCGCGTGCATTTCCTCGCTCACCGCCAGTGGCGTAATGCGGTCGTTCGCACCGCAGACGATCAGCAGCGGATCGCGGTAACCAGCCAGGACATCATGGCCATCGCGGCGTTCCAGTGCGCTCTGGCGCAGGAACACTTCCGCGCCCAGGCGGGCGGTCATGTCACGCACACGTTGCACCAGCACGTAATCATCCAGCCGCGACGCATCGATGTAGCTGCGCATCAGCACATCACCGAAACCATGGAACTTGCCGGGCAGGCGCACGCTGGCACGTTGGCTGCGGCGCTGCTCGGCCCGCTCGGGTGAGTCGGCGTGGATCGAGGTGTCAATCAGCGCCAGCTGCAGGACCCGCTCCGGCGCGATGCGCAGGATCTGCTGGGCGACGAAACCGCCCAGCGAGAATCCAGCCAACGCAAAGCGTTCCGGCGCCTGCGCCAGCACGTCCTCGGCCACCGCCTGCAGGGTCTCGCCACGGGTCTGGTCGCCTACGGTGCAATCGGCAATGTCGGCAAGATCAGCCAACTGTGCGCGCCACAGCTCGGCGTCGTTGAGCAGGCCGGGCAGCAGCAGCAGGGGAGTACGGTCGGTCATGGGGGTATTGTCGCGCCATCACGGTGACGGAGCCATGCCGCAACGGGGGTTGGATTGTAGCGTCGAGCCACGTTCGACGGCTGCACAGCCAGTGGGGCATGGCTCGACGCTACAGAACGCAGCGGCGGAGGCGCTCTTCGGCGACACCATCACCATCTACACCGCGCTGTGCGAACAGGCCCGCGAGAAAACCTGGCGCAGCAGGGTCAAGCACGCACGGCGGCTGGGTGCCAACGCGACCATCGGCATGCGCTACGACGCCACCGACGTGATGACCGGGCTGACCGAAGTGCTGTGCTACGGCACGGCAGTGGTGGTGGAACCACTGCGTTGAAGCTGTAGAGCCGAGCCCATGCTCGGCTCAGGCGTGCCCGTGAGATGCAAGGCAGCCGAGCGTGGGCTCGGCTCTACAATGGGGTTTCGGGCATCTCGACCTGCTGCACCGGCAGGGTCACCATCATTACCGTCGGGTCATCCGGGTCCAGCCTGGTCTTGAAGCCCAGGCTCTGGCACATCGCCAGCATGGTGCTGTTTTCGCGCAGCACCTGGCCTTCGACCACGTCCAGGCCCAGCCACTTGGCGTACTCGATCATGATCGCCATCAGCCGCCAGCCGATGCCGTGGCCCTTCAGGTCCGAGCGGATCAGGATGCCGTACTCGCCGCGATGGTAATCGGCATCGGCGTGCAGGCGCACCGCGCCAAGCATTTCGCCGCTGCGCGGTTCGATCGCCACCAGCGCGATCGAGCGTGCGTAGTCGAGCTGGGTCAGGCGCGCGATGAACTCGTGGCTGAAGTGCTTCACCGACTGGAAGAAGCGCAGGCGCAGGTCCTCGTCGCTGACACGGGCGAAGAACGCACGGAACAGCGCATCGTCTTCCGGCCGCACCGGACGCACGAACGCGCGGCCACCATCGGACAGTTCGATGGTGCGCTCCCACTCCTTCGGATACGGGAACACCGAAAAGCGCGGATGGCCACGGCCCTTGTGCAGGATGCGCGACGGTGCCACTGCCACGCGCGCGTCGAGGGCGAGGATGCCCTTGCCGTCGACCAGCAGCGGGTTGATGTCCAGCGTGCGCACTTCGGGAATGTCGGCGGCCAGCTGTGCCAGCTTGACCAGCGCCAGCGCGAGTGCGCGCTCGTCGGCGGCGGGCACATCGCCGTAGGCCTTGAGGATGCGCGAAGCACGGGTCTGGCCGATCAGCTCGTGGGCCAGGCGCAGGTCCAGCGGCGGCAGGGCCAGCGCCTTGTCGTTGATCACTTCGACCGCGGTGCCGCCACGACCCACCACGATCACCGGGCCGAACGTCGCGTCATCGGCGATGCCGACAATCAGTTCGCGCGCCTTCGGGCGGACGATGGTCGGCTGCACCAGCAGGCCATCGATGCGCGCATCCGGCCGCAGCTGGCGCGCACGCGACAGGATCGCGTTGGCCGCGCTCTGCACCGCCGGCAGCGTGGACAGGTTCAGGCGCACGCCGTCCACTTCCGATTTGTGCGGGATGTCCGGTGACAGGATCTTCAGCGCCACGCTGGCGCCACGCTCCAGCAGCGGCTGCGCAAGGTCCATTGCCTCGTGCGCATCGCGCGCGTGCATCACCGGCGCGGAGGGGATGCCGTAGGCCTTGAGCAGCTCATGCGTGGCCAGCGGGTCCAGCCACTGCTGGCCGTTGGCCAGCGCGGCATCGACCAGTGCGCGCGCGGTAGCCGTGTCGACGCTGAAGTCCTGCGGCAGGCTGGGCGGCGTTTCCATCAACGCGTTCTGCGCTTCGCGGTAGCGCACCAGGTGCTGGAAGCCACGTACGGCTTCGGCCTCGGTCGGATAGGTCGGCACCCGTGCCGCGTTGAGCGTGGCGGTGGCCTGGTCGTCGTTGCCCAGCCATACGGCGAACACCGGCTTGTCGCGATGATGGCGCGGGCGCAGGCCGAGCGTGCGGGTGAGGGCCTGCGCCGCATCGGCGGACGAGGTGAACGCGGTTGGCACGTTGACCACCAACACCGCGTCGTTCTCGTTGTCGGCCAGCAGTGCTTCGATGGCCGACGCATAGCGGTCGCCATCGGCGTCGACCACGATGTCCACCGGATTGCTGCGCGACCAGCCCTGCGGCAGCACCGCATCGAGCTTCTCCACCGTGCTGTCGGAAAGGGTGGCCAGCGTGCCACGCAGCGCGATCAGTTGGTCCACGGCCAGGCGGCCGACACCGCCGCCATTGCTGAGAATGGCCAGGCGGCGACCGGGGAAGGTGCCCAGCCGCCCCAGCGATTCGGCAGCAGTGAACAGTTCGTCCAGCGCACCCACGCGCAGCAGGCCGGCGCGATTGAAGGCCGCGCCGTACACATCATCGGCACGCGCCAGGGCCTGCACATGGGTATCACGGCTGCCCGGCTGCACGCGCTCGGCGCGACCGGACTTCACCACCACCACCGGCTTGGCGCGGGCGGCGGCACGCGCGGCCGACATGAACTTGCGCGCGTCCTTGATCTGCTCGACATACAGCAGGATGGCGCGGGTGCGGTAGTCCGTGGCGAAGTAGTCGAGCAGGTCGCCGAAGTCGACGTCCATCGTGTCGCCCAGCGAAACCACGGCGGAGAAGCCCACCGAGCGCGCCACGCCCCACTCCACCAGCGCGGCGGCAATGGCCGAGGATTCGGAGATCAGGGCGAGGTCGCCGGCCTGCGGGAAGTGCGCGGCGATGCTGGCATTGAGTCGCGCGTGCGGCGCGATGACGCCCAGGCAATGCGGCCCGAGGATGCGCAGGCCATGCTTGCGCGCCACCGCCTCTACCTGTGCGGACAACGAACCCGGGCCTTCGCCCAGGTGCGCGGTGAGGATGATCGCCGCCTGCACGCCACGCTCTGCAGCTGTACGCACCACTTGCGGCACGATCGCCGCCGGCGCGGTGATCACCACCAGGTCGGGCACCCAGTCCAGGTCCTTCAAGCGCTTGACCGTGCGGATGCCATCGATCTCGGCGTGCCGCGGGTTGATCCACGCCACCTTGCCGGGGAAGCCGGTTCCGCGCAGGTTGCGCATCACTGCGCGGCCGGCCGAACGCTCACGCGGACTGCCGCCGATCACCACGACCGACTGCGGACGGAATACGGACTGCAGGTGGTAGGTACTCATGCGCCTACGGTACCCAAAAAAGGGGACGGAGGGGATTACGTCGTCTGTGCCACAAACGACTTAATCCCCTCCGTCCCCTTTTTTGTTACAGCAGCGTGCCGTGCAGGATCAGCGCGGCGATGCTGAAGTAGATCACCAGGCCGGTTACATCCACCAGGGTGGCCACGAACGGGGCCGAGGCGCTGGCCGGGTCGAAGCCGAGCCGCTTCAGGACGAAGGGCAGCATCGAGCCGGACAGCGAACCGAAGGTGACGATGCCGACCAGCGCGGCACCGATGGTGATCGCCAGCAGGATCCAGTGCTCGCCGTAGTCATGCAGGCCACCCAGCTGCCAGATCACGATGCGCACGATCGCCAGGCAGCCGAGGATGGCACCCAGCACCATGCCGGTCGGGATCTCGCGGATCGCCACCCTCCACCAGTCGCGCAGGCGCAGTTCGCGCAGCGCCAGGCTGCGGATCAGCAGCGAGGTGGCCTGCGAGCCCGAATTGCCGCCCGAGCTCATGATCAACGGGATGAACAGGGTCAGCACCACCGCGCGCGCCAGTTCGTCCTCGTAGTGCTGCATCGCACTGGCCGTCAGCATCTCGCCCAGGAACAGCACGCTCAGCCAGCCGGCACGCTTGCGCAGCATCTCGAAGAAGCCGATCTGCATGTAGGGCTTGTCCAGCGCTTCCATGCCACCGAACTTGTGCGCGTCCTCGGTCGATTCCTCGATCAGCGCATCGAGCACGTCGTCCACGGTGACGATGCCGAGCATCTGCTGCTGCGCGTCGACCACCGGAATCGCCAACAGGTCGTGGCGGCGGATCAGACGCGCGACTTCTTCCTGGTCCATCAGCGCGTCCACCGTCACCGGCGGATTGACCTGGGCCACGTCCAGGATCGATTCCTCGGGCAGGCCGGTGATCAGCCGGCGCATGGTCACCACCTGCTGCAGCTGCTGGCTGGCCGGCTCCAGCACGTAGATCGCGTAGACCGTCTCGCGGGTGCGCTCGACCTGGCGGATGTGCTGCAGGGTCTGCGCCACGGTCCAGCTGGCGGGCACCGCCACGTACTCGGTGGTCATCAGCGCGCCGGCGGTGTTCGGCGGATAGCTCAGCAGCTTCTGGATGGCCTGGCGGGCGTCGGTGCCCAGCAGCGGGATCAGCCGCGCGCGTTCTTCCTCATCCAGCTCGTGGACGATGTCGGTGGCGCGGTCGTCAGCCATCAGTCCGAGCAGGGCGGCGGCGCGTGCCGGGGGCAGCGCGGCCACCAGCTCACCGCTGCGGTGCAGCTCCGGCGCTTCCAGCATCTTCACTGCACGCGGCAACGGCAGCGCGGCCAGCGTTTCCGCGGCGCGGGCCAGTTCCAGTGTGTTGAGGAATTCCACCGCATCGGCGGTGTTGTAGTTCGCCAGCGGTGCGGCCAATGCGGCGGCATCGGCCACCGGGCGCAGCAATTGCTTCTGGTTCATCGGTTTTGCCTTGTGGGGGTGCGACCTCGCGCAACGCCAACGCAGGCAAACCGTCCCGATGTCAGGCGGTGGCCATCGCTGGCGTCGAACGAGGTCGACTTCTACTGTCGCTGGACATGGGTTGGGGACTCCGGAATGCGCGTGCCGGCGGTGCGCCGCCAGCGGCGGGCAGTCTGGACCCGTGGGCCATGCAGGTCAACCCGGCATCCCTGCGCCGGGCGCGGGCCGGCCGGTTGTTCTCGTGCATACACAGACCGGCGCGCATAATGGCCGGGTGGCGCTCGCCACGCTTTCCCCACCCGAACGGACGCACTGCGGGCTTCCCCGATGACCAGGTATTCCCATGCATAGCGGCGGTCTGGAACTGGCCCTGGTGCTGCTGCTGGCGGCGGTCATTGCCGTGCCGGTGTTCAAGAAGTTCGGCTTCGGCGCGGTGCTGGGCTACCTGGCGGCCGGCGTGGTGCTGGGCCCGGACGGGCTGGGCTTCGTGCAGGACGCCGACCGCATCCTCGGCGCCGCCGAGATCGGCGTGGTGATGCTGCTGTTCGTGATCGGCCTGGAGCTGTCGCCGGCACGCCTGAAGGTGATGCGGCGCTCGGTGTTCGGCGCGGGCGCGGCGCAGGTGGCGATGTCCGGGCTGGTGCTGGGCGGCCTGCTGCTGCTCGACCACTTCCAGTGGAAGAGCGCGCTGGTGGTCGGAGTTGCGCTGGCGCTGTCATCCACCGCGGTAGGCCTGCAGCTGCTGTCCGAGCACAAGGCGATCAACAGCGACCATGGCCGGCTGGGTTTTGCCATCCTTCTGTTCCAGGACCTGATCGCGATCCCGCTGCTGGCGGCCATCCCGCTGCTGGGCGGGGCGAAGAACGAGACCCTGCGCTGGGAAGACGCCGCCGTGGCGCTCGGCGCGCTGGCCGTGGTGATCCTGTGCGGGCGACCGGTGCTGCGCAAGGTGTTCAGCATCATCGCCCGCACCCGCAGCCCGGAAGTGTTCACCGCCACCGCCCTGCTGGTGGTGCTGGGCACTGCCTGGTTCATGCAGGAAGCGGGCCTCAGCCCCAGCCTGGGCGCGTTCCTGGCCGGCGTGCTGCTGTCCGATTCGGAGTTCCGGCACGAACTGGAAGCGCAGATCGAGCCGTTCAAGGGCCTGCTGCTGGGGCTGTTCTTCATCGCGGTGGGCATGGGCATCGATCTCGACCGCATCGGCGCCGAGCCGTGGCTGATCGCCGCCGGCGTGGCGATCCTGCTGGTGGTCAAGTTCAGCCTGCTGTACGTGATCGGCCGCATCGCCAGGCTCAGTCCGCGGCAGTCGCTGCTGCTGGGCAGCGTGCTGTGGCTGGGGGGCGAGTTCGCCTTCGTGGTGTTCAACGAAGCGCAGCGCGCGCACCTGCTCGGCAACGCCAATCACGATCGGCTGGTGGCGATCGTCGGCCTGTCGATGGCGATCACGCCCCTGCTGATGATCGCGCTGCTCAAGCTGCTCGGCCAGGAGAAGGCCCCACCGCGCGAGGCAGCCGAGGCCGACAAGGTGGCACCGGACAACCGCCCGAAGGTGCTGATCGCCGGCATGGGCCGCTTCGGCCAGGTGATCGCACGCCTGCTGACCGCACAGAAGGTGCCGTTCGTGGCGCTGGAGGCGAACCCGGACACCGTGGCCGACCTGCGCCGCTTCGGCAACCAGCTGTACTACGGTGACCCGACCCGGCCGGAGATGCTGCGTGCGGCGGGCGGCGAGCACATCGATGTGTTTGTGATCACCGTGGACGACCCGGAGACCAACCTGCGCGCGGTGCGCATGGTGCGCCGGCTGTACCCGGACGCGAAGGTGCTGGCGCGAGCGCGCAACCGCCAGCATGCATGGCGCCTGATGGACATGTCAGCCGAGCCGTTCCGCGAAGTGTTCGGCACCAGCCTGGAGATGAGCGGGCGCGTGCTGACCGCATTGGGCGTGGCACCGGACGTGGCCGAGCGCCATGTGCAGCGCTTCCGTGAGCATGATGAGCAGCTGCTGCGTGACCAGTACCTGGTGTACGACGACGAGGCCGCGGTGATCCAGACCTCGCGTGATGCGCGCAACGACCTGATGCACCTGTTCGAGGCCGACGCGGAAAGGGACGGCGAGTAGGTGTGCCGACCAACGGTCGGCACCCACCCGATCAATGGCGGACCCGGTAGTCCGGCCGCTGGCCGGCAATCCCGTGATCCCGGAGATGTCATGAGGTAGCCGGCCAGCGGCCGGCACTACCCTTTTCCAGCGATCAGCCGTTGTCGCGCAGGAACCGCGCCATCGAGGAAACGCCCGGCACGCGCGGCTCGAACTCGCCGGCCACGTCGATGAAGCCACGCATCACCGCGATCTCGCGCGGGCTGCGGTTGAGGCTGTCGCGCGCTTCCGGATCGGCGCCGGCGCGCAGCAGGCGCTGCACCAGCAGCGGCAGGCCATGCAGCGCGGCCAGATGCAACGGGCCGAAGCCACGCGGGTCGCGTACGTCCAGGCTTACGTCCTCGTCCAGCAGGCGCTCCACTGCGGCCATCACCACCTGCTCGTCGCAGGCGGTACCCGGCTCTGCGCGCGCGCCCAGCAGCAGCAGCAGCGGCGTGACCGAACCAGCGGCGGCCTGGTCCGGTTCGGCACCGGCCAGCAGCAGGGTGTCGAGCAGCGCCAGCAGGCGCGAGCGGTCGCGGGCACTGAAACCGTACAGCGCGGCACAGTGCAGCGGACCCAACTGCTGCGCGTCACCGGCATGCACGTCGGCACCCGCCGTGAGCAGGCGCGCGACGATGTCCGGAAGGCCCAGCGCGGAGGCCAGCATCAGCACCGTCACGCCACCCGGCAGGCGGTGTTCCAGCTTGGCGCCAGCGTCGAGCAGGGCCGAAACGATGTCCACCTGGCGCATGCTGACTGCCGCCGACAGCGGCGTCGCGCCACTGGCCGCCGCGTGCTGCGGATCGGCGCCGCGCGCCAGCAGCAGGTCGGTTACCGCCAGGTGGCCGCCACCGGCAGCACGCAGCAGCGCGGTGCAGCCCTGTGCGTCGACCGCGTCGACGGCGAAGCCCAGATCGATCAGGCGGCGCACTGCATCGACGTCACCGGCCATTGCGGCGGCCGGCAGATCGGCCTCGCGCAGGGTGCGGCGCGGCAACGGCCACACCCGCCAATCGAGCCAGTCGGCCAGATCGCGGCGACCGATCGACAGCGCCACGCCCAGCGGTGTCTGGCCGTCGGCGGCACGTGCTTCCGGCGAGGCACCATGCTGCACCAGCAGCTTAAGCGCGCCTTCGCGGGCCAATGCGGTGGCCAGGTGCAGTGCGGTCATGCCGTGGCTGTCGCGTGCTTCGCGATCAACGCCGGCCTTGAGCAGGGCCTGCTGCAGCCGCAGCCAGCCCAGGCGCACCGCCAGCGACAGCGGCGGATCACCCGCCGGCGAGGCGGCGAACGGATCGGCGCCACGCTCAAGCAGTTCCAGTGCCAGCTGTTCCAGACCACGCGCGGCCTGGTCGTGCTGTGCGCAGGCAGCAAGGAAGCGCGCCAGGCCGCCGCGGCCGGCCGGCGACAGGCCACGCTGCAGCATCACCTGCAACGCCGGCACCGCATCGATGCCGCGCGACAACAGCGCGAACATCGGCGTATCGGAGCAGGCATCACGCACATAGGGATCGGCGCCGTGGCCCAGCAGCCAGTCCACCGCACGCGGTTCCAGCGCCAACTCCGGATCGAGCAGCAGCCCGCCCAGTTCCTCCGGCTGGCACAGCCTGGCCAGTGCCGCCATGCCGTCGGTGTTGCCGAAGCCCAGCGCCTCGCGCAGCAGGGTCAGTGGCGGACGGTCCGGCAGCAGGCCGCTGGCACTGGCTGCTTCGCCACGATCGGCCAGGCCATCACTGACCGCGGCCGGCAACGGATAGGACGGGTCCAGCAGGGCTACGATCGCCCAGCGGCCGGCTTCGGCGGCGTAGTCCACCGCACGGCGGCCGACCGGATCGGTGGCATCGGCCGCGATGCCCAGTTCGACCAGGCGCTTGATCAGCAGCGGCGAGACATCCTCGGCCATCGCCGCCAGCTGCACCGCATTGCGGCCTTCGCCGTCCACCGCAACCAGGTCCGGCTTGTGCGGCAGCAGGTGCTCGATCACGGCTGCGCGACCGGCACGGGCCGCTTCCAGCCACGGCGTACGCCCCAGTGCATCGCGCGCTTCCAGATTGGCGCCCGCGCCGAGCAGCACGCCGATGATCTCGACATGGCCGGCCAGGGCCGCTTCATGCAACGCACTGCGGCGCTGGCGATCGCGGGCGTCGGCCCGTGCCTTGTGCTTGAGCAGCAGCTGCACACCCGCCGGATCGTCATCCTCGGTGGCGGCGGCGGCCAGCAGCACCGGGGTGCCATCGGCCGGTTCGCAGCGTGCACCGCGTTCGAGCAGGAAGCGGGCCAGACGCCAGTTGCCCACCTGGCAGGCCACCGCCAGCGGCGACCAGCCATCACGGTTCAGCGCATCGACTTCGGCAGCGGCATCGCGCAGCAGCGCGGCCACCCCCGGGTCGGAACTGCGTGCGGCATGGTGCAGCGGGGTGTTGCCATCACTGTCGGTGGCACGCGAGTCGGCGCCATTGGCGAGCAGGGTCATCACCGCTTCGGGGCGGCCATGCCAGCTGTCGCGGGTCGCCGCCAGCAGCGGGGTCATGCCCCGGTGCGGCGCATTCACATCGACGCCGCGGGCAATCAGTTCACGCAGCAGGCGCAGGTCCGGCAGCACCGCGGCCAGCACCGCCAGGCTGCGCTGGTCACGCCAGTTCGGGTCCGGCAGCGCATACGGATCGGCACCGGCCTGCAGCAGCTGCAGGCCCCGGTCGATGCGGCCCTGGCGGGCGGCCTCATACAGCGCCGGTGTCAGTTCCTGCGGCGCCATCGCCTCCAGCGGCACGGTTTCGGCCGCCGCTGCGAACATCGGTTCGGGTTCAGCGCTGGACGCCGCCAACGGGCTGGAGCGCAGCGACACCAGCGGCGCGGGCGCGACCCGCTGCAGCAGCAGGTGCAGCACCGGCGACAGCAGCACGACCGCCAGCGCGGCGGGCCAGCGCGCGCTTTCCGGCAACAGGCCCGGCCAGGCCGGCAGCACCACCAGCGCGGCCAGCGCAATGACCAGCGCGGCCACGCCGAGGCCACGCCAAGCAGTCAGGTCGCGCCCCGCCAGCGCCTGCCAGTGCTGGGCCAGGCTGCCGTCGAGGCGTTCGACATCGTTCCACAATGGCCAGGTGCGCCAGGCGGCCAGCAGGCCGGCACTGACCAGTACGCTCAGGCCAAGCACTGCCGCCAGGCTGCCGCTGTCACGCAGCGCAGCGAGCGGCCAGGCCAGCAGCAGCGCCAGCAACAGCGGGGCGGCTGCCCACAATGCCAGCAGCGCCGGCAGGTCCTGGCGTGCGACCACCTTCAGCGGCCGCAGCGCGCGGCTGCGGCGCCACCACGATATCGCCAGCGCGAACGCGGGCTGCGCCAGTGCGGCAAGGACGGCACCCGGGACGCCGCCCACGGCGGCGCCCAGCGCCAGCACCGCGCCCGCGGCGAAGGCAATTGACAGGATGCGCGGACGGGAGGCGTCAGTCATAGTGGCGCGGCATCAGGCTGGCCACCGACGGCGGCACCTGCAGGTAGAACCCGCGCTCGCTCATTTCGCTGCGGACCTTTTCCGGGTCAGCCTGCGCCAGGCGGCGCTGGGCATCCAGGGCCACCTCCAGGACGAAGGCGAGCGTCCCCAGCGAGGTGAGCAGCGGCGCGGGCAGCGCGCTGAAATCATCGCGTCGGGGAACGTAGACGTAGGTGTCCGGCTTGAGTTGGCTTTTATAGACGTAGGCGTGCATGTCCGCGGGACGATAACCCGGGAAGAGCCATGATTGTGTCGGAAAGCCGACACTGGGGAAAGCCGTCAGCCGACGATGGCGGCGCGATCAGCGGCGTTTCGCCTGCGGGGTTCAGCAATGTGGCGGCGACGTTCAGGCTGCGCCGCCGCCACACGGGCGCTTACTTGACCTTGGCGTAGGTGCCCTTCAGCGCGACACCCGCGAGGATGGCACCGGCGTAGCACTCGTAGTTGGTGCTGCTCTTGAACTCGTTCTTCTTGTAATAGCTGACAATGTCGACCACGGCGTTGGCGCCGCGCGACTTGGCACCGTCCTGCAGCGCGCGCAGTGCCGACAGCGCAACCCAGCGGCAGGCCTCGGCATCGCTCTTGTTGGCGGCGTTGGTCTTCTTGTTGGTCACGTCTTCGCCCAGGCGCTGCTGCACGCTGACCGGCTGGCCGGCCAGGTAGAAGCGCACGCTGCCGTCGATGCCGGCGTCCTTGGCGGCCTGCGAATTGACCAGTTCCTGCAGGGACTGTTCGACACGCGTGTCGCGGGCGGAAGCGGTGGAAGTCAGGGCCAGCAGCGCGGTAGCCGTGGCGATCATGAGAGTGCGGCGCATCGGAACATCTCCTTGTCGAGGGTGCGGGGGGTAACGGGAACGGTGTGTTGGCGCAGTGGATCACTCGCTCCAGCGGCGGAACACCAGCGAGGTGTTGATGCCGCCGAAGGCGAAGTTGTTGCTCATCACGTACTCGGCCTGCAGTTCGCGGCCCTGCCCGGTGATGAAGTCGAGCTGGCCACAGCGCGGGTCGACTTCGGCCAGGTTCAGGGTGGGCGCGAACCAGCCGGCACGCATCATCTGGATGCTCACCCAGGCCTCGAACGCGCCACAGGCACCCAGCATGTGGCCGACGTAACTCTTCAGCGAGCTGATCGGCACGCGGCTGCCGAACACCTGTGCGGTGGCCTGGGTCTCGGCGATGTCGCCGTGGTCGGTGGCGGTGCCATGGGCGTTGACGTAGTCGATCTGCGCCGCGTCCAGGCCGGCGTCCTCCAATGCCAGGCGCATGGCCTGGGCCATGGTGTCGGCACTGGGCTGGGTGACGTGCTGGCCATCGCTGTTGGTGCCGTAGCCGACCACCTCGGCAAGGATGGTGGCGCCGCGCGCCTGCGCGTGTTCCAGGTCTTCCAGGATCAGCGTGCAGGCGCCCTCGCCCAGCACCAGGCCATCGCGGCCGGCATCGAACGGGCGCGGCGTGGTCTGCGGCGCGTCGTTGCGCACGCTGGTGGCGAACAGCGTGTCGAACACCGCCGCAGCAGTGGCATCGAGCTGCTCGGCACCGCCGGCCACCATCACCGTCTGCTTGCCGCTGCGGATGGCTTCATAGGCCGCGCCCACACCCTGGCTGCCCGACGTGCAGGCGCTGGAGGTGGTGTACACGCGCCCGGACAGGCCGAAGAACACGCCGATGTTGACCGGCGCGGTGTGGCTCATCATCTTCAGGTAGGTGGTGGCGCTGATGCCGTCGGTGGTGAACTCGTTGAGCATGCGCCCGAATTCGCCGGTGGCCTCGTGGCTGCCGGACGAGGAGCCATAGGCCACGCCGGTACGGCCACTGCGCAGCACCGGATGCTCATGCAGGCCGGCCTCGCGCAGCGCCACCTCGGTGGCGCGCACCGACATGATCGCGACCTTGCCCATCGAGCGGGTGGTCTTGCGGTTGTAGTTCGGCGGCAGCTCGAAGTCCTGCGCCGGCGCGGCCAGCTTGGTGTTCAGCCCGGCATAGACATCCCACTCGGGCATCGCACGCACCGCGTTGCGGCAGCTGCGCAGGTGGGCCTCGATGGTCGGCCAGTCGTGGCCGAGTGGACTGATGGCGGCGGCGCCGGTGACCACCACACGACGATCGGCGGCCATCAGAGCATGCCTCCGTTCACCGAGATCACCTGGCGGGTGATGTAGCCGGCCGGTTCGGACAGCAGGAATGCCACGGTAGCCGCCACTTCGTCCGGCCGGCCAACGCGGCCGGCGGGAATCAGCTTGAGCGCGTGTTCAACCACTTCGTCGTTGAGCATTTCGGTCTCGATCAGGCCCGGGGCCACGCAGTTGACGGTGATCTGGCGGCTGGCCAGTTCCAGCGCCAGGGCCTTGGTGGCGCCGATGATGCCGGCCTTGGCGGCACTGTAGTTGACCTGCCCGCGGTTGCCGGCCAGTCCGGAGACCGACGACAGGGTGACGATGCGGCCCGGCTTGCGCCGCCGCACCATCGGCATGATCAGCGGATGCAGCACGTTGTAGAAGCCATCCAGGTTGGTGTGGATGACCTGGTCCCAATCGTCCGCTGACAGCGCCGGGAAGGCGCCATCGCGGGCGATGCCGGCATTGCAGACCACGCCGTAGTACGCGCCGTGTGCTTCGACATCGGCCTCCAGCGCGGCCCGCGCAGACGCGCGGTCGGCCACGTCGAACACCAGCACGCGGGCCTGCTGGCCCAGTGCCTGGATCTCGGCGACCACCGCCTGTGCTTCATCCACGCGGCTGCGGCAATGCACCACCACGTCGAAACCATCGCGCGCGATGCGCAGCGCGATGGCCCGGCCGATGCCCCGGCTGGCGCCGGTCACCAGCACGCTTCGATTCCCTGTCATGCCTGTCCACTCTCCAGATAGGCCATCGCGTCGGCCGGTTCGAACACCGACACGTTGGCTGTCGCCCATTCTTCCTCGCCTGCCAGGATGCGGCAGGCGAACATCCCCAATCCATTGTCACCCAACAGCTCGCAGCGCGCCTGTACGCGCAGCCGCGTACCGCTGGGGAAGCTGCTGCGCGCGCTGCTGTAGCGGCGGCTGCCGAGCAGGAAGCCCAACTGCGGTGGCCTGTCGGCCGCACGCGCGCGGCAACCGGCCCAGGCCGCGATGGCCTGTGCCATGTACTCGATGCCGACCCATGCCGGCACCTGGTCATCCTCGACGAACAGGCCGGCCTCGGGCACCACCAGTTCGGCCTCGATGGCGTCCTGGTCCCACTGCGTGATGCGCTCCAGCAGGCACATGTCCTGGCGGTGCGGCACCACGTCTTCGATCGCGTACAGCGTGTTCATCGACGCTCCAGTGCCAGCACGGCATTGCTGCCGCCGAAGGCGAACGAATTGCTCAGCACCCGCCGCGGCGGCTGCGCAAGGCGCGTGCCCGGCGCCACCAGCGGCAGCACCGGCAGTGCCGGGTCGGCCACGCCGTCCCACCAGTGCGGCGGCAGCAGCTGCTGCGGGTTCTCGGCCAGCAGGATCCAGCACAGCGCCGCCTCGATGGCACCCGAGGCACCCAGCGTGTGGCCGGTCAACGGCTTGGTCGAACTGGCCGGCACGTGGCTGCCCAGCACCTGCGACACGGCCAGGCTTTCCATCGCATCGTTGTGGCCGGTCGCGGTCCCATGCAGGTTCACATAGTCCACTTCGCCGGCGGCCCAGCCAGCACGCTGCAGCGCCTGCTGCAGGGCGTCGATGGCGCCCAGGCCCTGCGGGTCCGGGGCGGACATGTGGTGGGCGTCGGCCGACTCGCCCCACCCCGCCAGGCATACCGGGCCGGGTTCGCGGGTGAGCAGGAACAGCGCGGCGCCTTCGCCGATGTTGATACCGGTACGATGCTGCGAGAACGGATTGCAGCGTTGGGCCGAGACCGATTCCAGCGCGCTGAAGCCGGCCACGGTGAAGCGGCACAGCGAATCGGCGCCACCGGCGATCACCGCATCGACGATGCCGGCGCGCAGCATGCGTGCGGCCGACATCAGCGCCTTGGCACTGGACGAGCAGGCAGTGGACAGGGTCCATGCCGGCCCCTGTGCGCCACTGCGCTGGCGCACGAACTGCGCGGCGGTGCCCATTTCCTGCTGGGCGTAATCAAAGCCCTGCGGCCACTGGCCCTGTTCGGCATGGCTGCGCAATGCCTGCTCGGATTCACCAATGCCCGAAGTGCTGGTGCCCAGCACCACCGCTACGCGCTCGGCGCCATGGCGGGCGATCGCCGCGGCCACTGCCGGCGCGATCTGAGCCAATGCCACGTCCAGCAGGGCATTGTTGCGCCCGCGCAGGGCCACCGGCAGATCATCCAGCGCCGGCAGCGGCGTGCGTACTTCTCCCAGCGCCAGGGTGCGCCCCGGCAACAGGCTGTCGTTGTCGCTGAGCCCGCCCGGCGCGTCGGCGAACAGTGCCGACGTCACTTCGGCGCGGCCAGCGCCGAGTGCACAGACCACGCCCAGGTCGTTCAGGTAGATCGGTGCGCTCATCGGTCCGGCCCGGCCATGTCGATCGATTCGATGCGCAGCGCATAGCCTTCGGCGCGGTTGTCCAGCTGCACGCTGCCATCGTCCAGCCGCTGCAGCTGCAGCCACACGGTGCCCTCACGCGACAGGCTGCGCTGATGGCCATCATCACTGACCTGCCAGCCCGCCGGCAGAACGGCGGCAATGGCCGCAGTCGGCCACAGCGCGAACTGCAGGTCATCCAGCACGCGCTCGGCGCGCACCTGCGGTGGCAGCCATGGCGCGCGCTGCTGGGTCAGCTGCTGGCCGTCCCATTGCAGGCGCACACCGGTCTGGCCCATCGCCTGCACGGCCAGCTGCACCTGCTGGGCGTCGGCTTCCAGCAGCGCGTCGAGATCGCGCTCATGCGTGCCGAAGCGGAAATGCAGCTGCTGCTGCAACGCCAGCGGCGCCGGCAGGCTGGCCGGCGCCAGGCGCAGCGACGGCAGTTCCACCTGCGGTTTCGGCATGCGGCCGGCACAGGCGGCCAGCAGCAGGCACAGCAGCAGCACCGCAGTACGGGCAATCACGCGCCGCACAGCTGCTCCAGCACGCGCATGCGGCGGCCGCTGTCGTCGGCCACGTACGGGTTGTTGGTGTCCCAGGCGTAGCCGGCCAGGATGGAGCTGATCATGTCGCGCACTTCGGGCTGCTGTTGCGGGTGGTAGATGATCTTCTGGAAACCGCCCTCGTACCAGCTTTCGACGAAGCGCCGGAAGGTCTTCACGCCGGCACGCAGCGGGATCGAGAACTCGGCCTCCCAGTCCACGGCCTGGCCGGCATAGCGGCGCTTGAGGCATTCGCTGGCCAGCTGCGCGGACTTGAAGGCAATGGTCACGCCGGAGGAGAACACCGGATCGAGGAACTCGCCGGCGTTGCCCAGCAACGCGTAGCCGGGCCCCCACAGCGAACTGACGTTGGCCGAATAGCCGGTGATGCGGCGCACCGGCAGCACCGCCCATTCGGCGTTGGCCAGCAGCCCGGTCAGGTTGGGGTCCTCGCCGACGATGGCCTGCAGCTTCTGCAGGTCGTCACCCTCGTAGCGCTCGAAGAACGACGGCTCGGCGACCACGCCCAGCGAACAGCAGCCATTGGAGAACGGGATCGTCCAATACCAGACGTCGATGTGCTCGGGGTGGGTGGTGATCAGGATCTTGTTGCGATCGAAGTCCGCTTCGGCCGGAATGTTGTCGCGAACGTGGCAGAAGATCGCGCCGCGCACCGGGAAGTTGGACGGTGACTCCAGCTGCAGCAGCCGCGGCAGCAGCCGCGCGAAGCCGGAGGCATCGAGGATGAAATCGGCCTCGATGCGGTATTCACTGCCGTCCGGGCGGCGCACCATCACCGCCGGTTGCTCGCCCGGCTCGACCGCAAGCACTTCGTCGCCGAAGCGCAGCGTGGTGCCCATGCGCTCGGCACCGCGTGCCAGCACGTTGTCGAAGTCGGCGCGCTGTACCTGGTAGGTGGTGCCCCAACCCGGCGAGAACTTCTTCCTGAAGTCGAACGCAGTGCGTGCCTGGCCATGCACGAAGGCGGCGCCGTTCTTGTGCTGGAAGCCCGCTTCGACCACGGCCTGCAGCAGGCCCGCCGCCTCGATGTACTCCATGCTCTGCGGCAGCAGGCTTTCGCCGATGGAGAAGCGCGGGAACTGCTGGCGCTCCAGCATCAGCACCTGGCGGCCCTGCTGGCGCAGCATCGCTGCGGCCACGGAACCGGCCGGGCCGGCGCCGATGATCAGGATTTCAGTACGTTCGACAGCATCCACAGCAGTGTTCATCGGTGCGTCCTTGTTGCTCGATCAAGTGGAAAGAAGGAAGTCGGAAAACAGGCTCAGGCCGGCGGCAGATCGTGCGGCGGCGGACGGAACAGCGGCGAGATCAGCCAGACCAGGCCGATGCCGAACAGCAGGGTCAGGCCGAACGCGCGCAACGCCGGGGTCTGCGACAGGCCCAGCAGGCCGAACGACAGCCAGGTGCTGGCCGCGCCCACGCACACGGCCAGCCAGGCACTGGCGTCGCCGCGATGCTCGATCAGGAAAATGCCGTAGTCGATGCCCATGCCCAGCAACAGCATCAGTGCCAGCACGTTGAACAGCTGCAGCGGCTGGCCGAACAGGCCCAGCAGGCCCAAGGTCAATGCGCCGGCAATCAGGGTCGGCGCGAACACGCGCCAGGCCTGGCGGCGGTAGCGCAGCCACAGCGCGCCGAACACCAGCACGATGCCGACCAGCAGCAGCCCGCCCATCAGCTTGCGGTAGTGGCCCAGCAGCTGCGAGAAGTCGGCGGTGCGATCCACCCAGCGCACACCGGGCAGGCCCTCGGCCGCCCCGCGCAGGGTGGCCAGCGCATCGGCGCGCGACAGGTCATCGACCATCACCACGCTGATCATCTGCCCGCCGACCTGGCCCACCCACAGGTGCCGGAACGGCTGCGAGGCCGGCGAGGCCAGGAACGCTTCGGCCGTCAGCGGCGTGGTGGCGAAGTCCGGGCGCGGCAAGGGTTCTCCGACCGCATCGGACACGGCCCGCAGCACGCCCGGTTCCACCTTGGCGGTCAGCGCGGCGTCGGCCTGCTGGCGTGCCGGCGACGGCAGCCAGTCACTGATCGCGCGGTAACCGCCGATGCGCTTGTCGGCGGCCAGCGCACGCAGGCGTCCGGTCAGCGCCTCTTCGCGCTGCAGCAGCTGCGCCGCGTCGGTGCCCTGCACGAGGTAGAACTGTGCCGGGCTGGGCATGCCCAGCAGCTGGCTCAAGCGGATCTGCTGCGCCATCAGCGCGGGCGGCGAGGACTGCAGGCTGCGCAGGTCGTCGTCGCTGTGCAGGCGGGCGATGCCGATGGCCGAAAGCACCACGGTGGCACCGAGGAACACCATCACCGGCCGGCGCCCCTGCAGGCGCGGGAAGCGCTCCAGCGTGTTGCCCAGCCACTGCGAGAAACGGGTCTGGCGGATCTCGCCGCCATCCAGCCACGGGAACCAGAAAATCACCGTAAGGAAGGCGGCGGCCAGGCCGACCACCGAGAACAGTGCCATCTGGCGCAGGCCCGGGAACGGGGCCAGGCCCAGTGCCAGGTAGGCCAGCGCGCTGGTCAGCAGGGCCAGCCACAGGCCGGGCAGCAGGTGCCGCAGCAGTTTCCAGCGACGATCAGCCGGTTCGGCCTGGCGCGAAGCGAACCAATGGATGCCGTAGTCCTCGGCCACGCCCACCAGCGACGCACCAAACACCAGGGTCAGCACATGCACCTTGCCAAATACCAGCACGGTCACCGCCAGCGCCACGCCACAGCCGATCAGCAGTGAGGCGGCAACCAGCAGGATCGGGCGCAGCGAACGGAACGCCAGCCACACCAGCAGCAGCACCGCGGCCAGCGAGCCCCAGCCGATCGTGTTGATCTCCTGGTTGGCCTGCACCGCCGCCGCTTCGGCGTGCAGCGGCACACCCGCATGCAGGATTTCCAGTTCCGGCGCCGCCGCCCTGGCGGCCTGCCCGGCCCGTTCCAGCAGGCCATCGAGATGGCGCTCGCCATCCAGCTGGAACGCCGACCCCGGCGTATCGAACTGCAGTACGGCCCAATGTCTGCCCTCGGCTTCGAGCAGGCCGTCATCGCCCAGCCGCAGCCCCGACCCCTGCGCCTGCTGCTGCCACCATTGCGGCCACAGCGACAGCGGGTCCTGGCGCCAATCGGTCAGGCGCGGGGCGCCCATCGGACCGTACAGCGCAGCCAACGCCTGCTCGGCCAGCGCGCCCGGCTCGCTGCCCTGCAGCTGCTCGCGCTGGGCCGGGGTCAGCAGGCGATCGCGATACGGCGCGTAGAACGCGCGCGCCTCGTCGAACCAGCCTTCGATCGAACCGCTGGGCACCAGCAACGCGCTGTCGGCATCCGCCGCCATCGCCGCAGCGAATGCCGCCTGTGCGCGCTTGGCGGCGGCGCCATCCTTGCTGCCCAGCAGCACCACCACCTGCCGCGAGCTGCCATCAGCGATGCGCCGGGTGACGTCACTCAACAGGCGGTCATGCGCGTCCTGCGGCAGCAGGGCGAGGATGTCGGTGTCGATCCGCGACTGCTGGCTCCACAGGCGCCATTGCTGCGCGCCCAACACCAGCAGGAGCACCAGCCAGGCGATGCCCAGCCAGTGCCACCAGCGCCGCAACCGGTCCGGCCCGTTCGATGCTGCACCCTCACTCAAAGCGGCGCGCCTCGTCGGCGGTGAGCGTGGCCGGCGCTTCGCTCAGTGCACTGAACTGGATCTGCGTGCGGTCCTTGTTGGCCTCGACGATCTCGACCTGGCGCACGTAGCGGTCACCCTGCAGGGTCAGCGACTGGAAGGCCTTGGCCAGCATCGCCGACTTCGGCGTCAGGCGCAGCCGCCAGCCCTGCCCTTCACGGCTGGCCGCCACGTTGAACTGGCCGGACAGCGCCTGCACGTCGCCACTCATCAGCGCGAACATGATCGCGTTCACCGAACGCATCGCCGGCTGCTGCCGCGCATCGAGCTCGACACGGGTGCTGCCATCGCGCTGGCGGCTGAGGATGCGGTCGGCGGTGACCACCACTTCGGAGGGGAACGGCTTGAGCGTGGTCCAGATCACGCCATGCTGGCGCGCGACCACGAACTGGCCCTGCGAGCGCAGCGGGTTCCTGAAGCCGCTGACCTGCTTTTCCTGGCTGAACTGGCCACGCAGCACGTCCGGCTGCGCCACCGCCTGGGTGATCGCATCCATGGCGGGGTCGGCCGCCTGCACCTGCGGTGCGGCAGCGAAGATCAGTGCGCACAGCAGCACGCTCGAAAGACGGGCAAGGGTGTTCACGGTGCAGGCACTCCCAGGCGTTCCCACAGTACTGGAGGGCACTGGTACAGCATTTCCCTGCTGGCCGCGTCCACCGCGACCTGGATGGTCATCGCACGGGTCAGCACCTGGCCGCTTTCCGCATCAAGGATCTCGTACTCGATCTTCAGCCGGTTCTCCCATTCCACGATGCGCGCAATCACGCGCAGCGCCTGGTTGAACAGCAGCGGGCGCACGTACTTCACCCGCGCATCGACCACCGGCCACAGGTAACCCGATTCGAGCATCTGCGGGTAGTCGTAGTCGTAGCGCCCGAGCAGCGCGCAGCGCGCGATCTCGAAGTACTTGAAGTAGTTGCCATGCCAGACCACGTTCATCGGATCGCAGTCATGGAAGGCGGGGGTCAACGCAATTTCGCCAACCCGTTCAATAGCCTCATTCACCGGCATACAGCTCCCAACGTTGCGCGCGGATCTCCACCAGCAGTTCCCGCAGTTCGCGATCCAGCGCGCGGTCTTCTTCAACCAGGGCGATGCGCTGCCCCAGGTCGGCGTACATGCCGGCCAGACTGCCATGCAGCTGCGCGTTCAGGCCAACCCGTTCGCGCAGCGCCAGGCCCTGGCGGGCGGCGATCAGCATCGCGGCCACCACCTGTTCAGTCAGTTCGATCACGCGCAGGCAGTCGCGCGCGGCGATGGTGCCCATGCTGACCTTGTCCTGGTTGTGGCACTCGGTGGAACGCGAGAACACGCTGGCCGGCAGGGTCTGCTTCAGCGCTTCGGCAGTCCAGGCCGACACGCTGATCTGCAGCGCCTTCAGGCCATGGTTGATGGCCGCGCGCGGGCCGGTGGCCGCCGACAGGTTGGCCGGCAGGCCATGGCTGTAACGGGCATCCACCACCAGCGCCAGCTGCCGGTCGAGCAGGTCGGCAACGTTGGCCACGGTGTTCTTCAGGGTGTCCATCGCCAGCGCGATGTGGCCGCCGTAGAAGTGGCCGCCATGCAGGATGCGCTCGCCGTCGGCATCGATCAGCGGATTGTCGTTGGCGCTGTTCAGTTCGGTTTCGATCAGCTGGCGCAGGAACGGCAGGCTGTCCTCCAGCACGCCGATCACGTGCGGCGCGCAGCGCAGCGAATAGCGGTCCTGCAGGCGCTGTTCATTGCGTGGCGGACGCTCGCTGTGCAGGTCGCTGCGCAGGCGCGCGGCGATGCGGCCCTGGCCCGGGTGCGGCTTGGCCGCGAACAGGGTTTCGTCGAAGTGGTGCGCGTTGCCGTCGCTGGCCAGCACGTTGAACGCGGTCAACCGCGTGGCCATGCGGGCCAGGTAGTCGGCGCGCTGCCAGGCCAGGCAGGCCAGGCCGGTCATCACCGCTGTGCCGTTCATGATCGCCAGGCCTTCCTTCGGCCGCAGCTTCAGCGGGGTCATGCCGATCTTCGCCAGCACTTCGGCCGCCGGCTGCACGCGGCCGTCGTGCAGCACCTCGCGCTCGCCGCACAGCACCGCCGCGACGTAGGACAGCGGCGTCAGGTCACCACTGGCCCCCACCGAGCCTTCGGCCGGGATCATCGGCAGCACATCGTGCTGCAGCAGCGTGGCCAGGCCTTCCAGCAGCGGCACGCTGACGCCGGACATGCCGCGCACCAGCGACGCTAGGCGCGCGGCCAGCACCGCACGGGTCTCGACCGGGTCCAGGTAACGGCCCAGGCCGCAGCCATGGTAGGTGTACAGGTGGTGCGGCAGTTCCGCCACCAGCGCCGGCGGGATGTTCACCGTGCACGAGTCGCCGTAGCCGGTGGTCACACCGTAGATCACGCCATCCTCGCGCAGCAGGCGGTCGAGGAAGTCGGCACCGCGCTGGATGTGCGCGCGGAACGCCGGCGCGTCGCTCAGTGCGGCCTCGCACTGGCGCTGGGCCAGGGCAACCACGTCTTCGATGGTCAACGGTGCGTCGCCAAAGCGGCACAGGGGTACGGCGTCAGTCGTCATGCGGAGCCTGATCCCAGAAGGGGAAGAAATTGAACCAGTCCAACGGGGACTGGATGACCTGGAGTTCCAGCCAGCGCGCGAAGCGCTGTGCCTGTTCGGCCAGCGCGGCGTCGCGCGAGCCACGCGGCAGCACGATGCGTTCGGCGAATTGTTCGAATGCCACCCGATAGCCATCGCCCTCGTGCAGGCAGGCCATGGTGTAGACCGGGCAGCCCAGCGCCGCGGCGAGCACATAGGCGCCGATCGGGAACGGCGCGCGATGGCCGAGGAAATCGGCGGTGACGCTGCGACCGCCCTGCACCGGCGTGCGGTCGCCGACGATGGCAACGAAGCCCCCCGCCGCCACGCGCTCGGCCAGCATCACCGCCGTGGCCGGCCCCATTTCGGTCACCTGCACCAGTTCCACCGCCGCCAGCGGGTCCAGCCGCTGCAGCAGACGGTTGAAGCGCTGCGCATGCGCGGTGTGCACCAGCACGGTGATGCGGAACCCCGGCACCTGTTCGGCCAGCACCTGGCACAGTTCCAGGCAGCCGATGTGCGCGGTGAGGATCAGACCGCCTTCGCGGCGCGCGATCTTCTGCAGCACCAGGTCGCGGTGCAGGTGGATACGGTCGGCCGGGTAGCGCCCGCCCAGGCCGAGGATCTTGTCCAGCATCGTGTCGGCGAAGGCGAAGAAGTGGCGCAGGCTGTCGCGCCGGGTCGGCGCGCGTCCGAGCACACCGCTGTATGCCTGCAGCCGCTGCAGGTACTGCATCGAGGCCTGTCGCCCCACACGGTTGCCCAGCCAATGGCAGGCCACCACCGGCCACGCGCACAGGCGGAATGGCCAGCGCCCGAACCAGCGGTGCACCCAGCACAGGAACAGCACGCCGGCCACCGACGTCGATTCGCCGATGTCGGCCCAGTGCGGGGCGTCCTGCGCGGTCGCCATCTCAGCGCTGCCCCTGCAGGCGGCGCCACAGCAGCCGCGGTGCGCGCCAGAGCATGCCGAAGAACAGGCGGGTGTGCATGCGGCTGATGCGCACGTTGTCGCGCCACACATCGAAGTGCGACACGCCATCGGCGGGATAGGTCACGCGCGTGGCCAGGTGCTCGACCGGCAGCCGGCGCCAATACAGGCGCACCATCACTTCAGTATCGAAATCCATGCGCCGGCCGATGGTCTCTTCACCGATCAGACGCAGCACCGGCGGCAGCGGATACACGCGGAAGCCGCACATGGTGTCGCGCAGGTGCAGCGACAGCGTGTTGATCCAGACCCAGACGTGGGTGGCGTAGCGGCCATACAGGCGTGCCTTGGGAACACTGGCGTCGTAGGCCGGAATGCCGCAGATCACCGCGTCGGGATGCACACGCGCGGCCTCGATGAAGCGTGGCAGATCAGCGGTATCGTGCTGGCCGTCTGCGTCGATCTGCAGCACGTGGCTGTAGCCACGCGCGCCGGCTTCAGCAAAACCGGCCAGCATCGCCCCACCCTTGCCCTGGTTGGCGTCCAGGCGCAGCAGGTCGACGCCCTGGCGCTGTGCCAGCGTACGCAGCACCGCCGCGCACGCGTCATGCGAGCCATCGTCGACCAGCAGGCAAGGCAGGCCAGCGGCCTGCACACCGTCGACCACCGCCACGATGGCGTGCTCGTGGTCGTAGACGGGAATCACTACCAGTGGCGCGAACGCGGCACCGGCAACGGCCGGGTCAGTCCGCATCGGCGAAAACCACCTTGCCGCTGGCATGCACACCGTGGCTGGAGGTATAGCGGAAGGCCAGCACGTTGCGTGCGGCATCCCAGTCCAGCTGCAGGGTCAACTCATCGCCGGGGCGGGCCACATGCTGGAACTTCACCGCGTCCATGCGCAGGAACGCCCGCGGCATCGCAAATGCCTGGCGGCCGAAACGCATCGCCCAGTCCAACTGCGCCACACCGGGCAGGATCGCCGCCTGCGGGAAGTGGCCCTGGAACGGCCGCAGCGCCGGGTCGAGGGTCATGCGCAGCGTGGCGCTGGCGGCGTCGCGGCGGTCCCAGACCGGCACCGGCATCAGTGGCTGGAACAGCGCCGCCAAGGCCGCCTGGGTCACCTTGCCCTGCGCGTTGATCGGCAACGCCTGCACCAGGCGCCAACGGCGCGGCCGGGTCACCGCGTCATGCGCATGCGCCAGGCGCGCGCCCAGGCGTTGGCCCAGCGCACGGCGCGCGGCGTCGCCGCCCTCCAGCAGCGCCGGATCGGCCGGAACCACCACGGCGGCCAGCTGCTCGCGCTGCCCGGGCAGCACCAGCACGCGCACGTCATCCACTTCGGTGTCTTCGCGCAGCGCGCGTTCCAGCGCATCCAGCGAGACGCGGCGCTCTTCGATCTTGACGATGCGGTCGGCGCGGCCCAGCAGCCGGAAACGGCCATCGGCCAAGGCTTCCACGCGGTCCTGGGTGCGCCACCAGCCGGGGGTTTCCAGATGCGCCGAGGCCACCGCCAGGCAGCCGTCGTCGATCCGCCACTGCACACCCGGCAGCGGCTGCCACGGCGGCAGGTCGGTGTCCCAGCGGCGCCAGGCGATGCCGCCGGTTTCGCTGCTGCCATAGACCTCGGTCGGAGCCACGCCCAACCACTGCCGCACCTGTCGCGCCGCGTCCTCCGGCAGCGGGCCACCGGAGGAGAACACCGCGCGCAGGCGGCCATGCAGGCTGGCCCAGTCGAGCTGCTCGGGCAGGCGCTTGAGATGGGCCGGCGTCGCCACCAGCACCGTGTCGGTACCGGCCAGCGCGCCCACCAGGTCTTCGTGGAAGAACCGGCGCGGGTGGATCAGGCGGCCGGCAGCCAGCGGCCACAGCACCCGGAACAGCAGCCCGTAGATGTGCTGGTGGGACACCGTGCCGTGCACCTGCGCGCCATCCAGCTGCGCACCGAACGCGGCCTGCAGCGCTTCCACCTCGCGCGCCAGCTGGTCCAGGCGCTTACCGATCGCACTGGGCTGGCCGGTGCTGCCGGAGGTGAACACGCACAGCTCGCAGGCGCGCTCGTCCAGCGCCTGCAGTTCGTCGTCCAGTGCGGCGTCCAGCGCCGCCAGCGGGCGGTAGTCGGCCGACACGTCGCCCGCGAAACCGCTCACCTGCGGCTGCAGCGCCTGCAGCGTGGCCGGCAGGTTGTCAGCGGCCAGGAACACCCGCTTGCCGGCATGCCAGGCGCCGAACAGCGCCGCAGCGAAGGCCACGGCGTCATCGAAATACAGGGCCCAGTCGCGGCCTTCGGCCGCCGCAAAGGCGGCGCGCCAGCCCAGCACGCGCTGGCGGAAGCAGGCGTGGTCAACCATGTCTCCGTCGCACAGGCCGACGCTGCGCTGCGGCCGCGCCTCCAGCAGCAGCCGGTCCAGGGCAATCCACTCAACCATGCGCGTGCGCCGCCTTCACCCGCCGCCGCACCAGCCACTCACCTGCGAACAACACGCCCATCATCACGTACGCCAACAATCCGTTGTAGAGCATCCAGGCCCGGTCCGACGCGTACAGCGCGGTCAGCAGGGCCAGGCTGCCGTTGAGAACGAAGAAGCCGCACCACACCTGGGTGACGCGGCGGGTATAGGCCACCGCGAACGGGGGCAGGTCCGGCTCCTGCAGCCGCGCCAGGCGCTCCACCAACGGCGGCCCGAAGCGCAGGCTGGTGCCGAACACCGCCAGCATCACCGCATTGACCAGCGCCGGGTACAGCTTCAGCGGCAGGGCCTGGTTGAGCACGGTGGCCAGCACCGCCAGCAGGCCGGTGCCGGCGGCGGCGGCCCACCACAACGGCTGGCGCGTGCTCAGCGCACGCAGCAGGGCCAGGGTGAACAGCAGCAGCGACAGCCAGCGCGGCTCGAAGCGGCCCATCGCCAGGTACACCAGCAGCGGGTAGGCAAGCGAAATCGCTGCCACCACGACGGTACGTGCGCGAGCCATGGCGAAGCCGCCGGCGCTGCGGTCAGGCGGCTGCCTGGTCCGGCAGCAGTCCATGCACGACATCAACGATGTCCTGCACGGTGCGCACGGCCTTGAACGCTTCCGGCTGCAGGTTGCGGCCGAGCAGTGGCTTGAGCTGCACGATCAGGTCGACCGCATCGATGCTGTCGATGTCCAGGTCGTCGTAGAGCCGGGCCTCGGGGGTGATCCGGGCGGTTTCAATCTCGAAGCTGTCGGTCAGGATGCTGACGATGCGTTCGAACAGTTCATTCTTGGTCATGGCAATTCCTGGCGCCGTTACGACTGGCGGGCGGCGACGAACTCGCCGAGCGCGCGCACGCTGGAGAAATGGCGACGGGTTTCTTCCGAATCGGCCGACAGGCTGACACCGTACTTCTTCTGCAGTGCCAGGCCCAGCTCCAGCGCGTCGATCGAATCCAGGCCGAGGCCCTCGACGAACAGCGGCGCGGTCGGATCGATGTCCTCCGGCGTGATGTCCTCCAGCGAAAGGGAGGAAATGATCAATTCCTTGATCTCGTGCTCAAGTGCTTGCACGGGGCGGATCTCCAGACAGGTCGAAATAACGAGAAAGGTGCTCGGTGACGCGGCGTGCTGCCAAGGCATCCCCCCTTGGCGAGTCGTCATCGGCCAGGAAGGGCGCGATCGGGATATCTTCGCCGATCTGCAGCCGAACGTGAAAGCGACGTGAGGGGACACGATACCACTTCTGCCCCTTGGTCAACGTGGGCGGGGTGCAGGTGATCCGCACCGGGGTGATGTCCAGCCGGCCACGGACGGCGATGTTGGCGGCCCCGCGCTGCAGCCGCGGCGGCTGGCCCGGCACGCTGCGGGTGCCTTCGGGGAAGATCACCAGGGTGCCGCCGGCGTGCACCGCGGCCACGCAGTCATCGACCAGGCCCGCCCCGTCGTCGTTGGCGATGTAGCCGGCCGCCCGCACCGGCCCGCGCATGAACGGGTTGCAGGCCACGGCCCGCTTCACCACGCAGTCGGCGTTGGGCAGCAGCGAGATCAGGCAGACCACATCGATCAGGGTCGGATGATTGGCCAGCACCAGCAGGCCGTCGCGCTGCAGGCGCTCACCGCCCTCGATCTGGTAGGTCATCACCCCCAGCGCACGCATCAGGCGCAGGTGGCTGGCAAAGGCGACCTGGACCACGCGGCGGGCGCGGCGGCGGCGGACCACCGGGTCGCGCATCAGCAGCAGCATCGGCATCACCAGCACGCCCAGCAGCAGGCCGCCCACGCCGAACGCGGCAAAGCTCAGGCCGGTGCCGAGCACCCGCCAGGCGTGATCGAGGCGGCGCAGCGCCTCAGCCACGGCGTCCCCAGCGCCAGCGCTGGCCCTGGGCCACATGTTCCAGCGCCGGCGCGCCGGACAGCAGGAAGCGGTGCAGGTCCAGCGCGTGCGGCAGTGCGCCCGGGGCGGTGGCAGTGGCCTCCGGCGCCGCCTCCCACTGCAGGGATAGGGTCGGCTGGCCCGGCACCGGCGCCGTCAAACGCCAACACCAGGCAAAGAACGGGTCGGGTTCGTCGGCGAACGTCGAGTAAATCTCGGGAAGGCGCGACTCATACACCACCACCCGCACTTCGCGGGCGCCATCGGCGAGCAGACCGGCCGCTTCCAGGCAGGCGGTCTCGACCGTGGCCTGGCCGGCGGCCAGCGCCAGGTAGTTGCCACGGTGGCCGCGCGCGATCGAGTACAACGCAGCGATCGCGTTGTGCACCGACAGGCCGAACCCCGTCGGTGACAAGGGCTGATCGCTGGCCAGCGCCCCCAGCAGCTCCATCGAACGGGCCACGTCGCCGTGGCGGCTGGCGAACACCAGCGGGACCTGGCTGTCCGCCCCCTGCCCATCCTCGCACCAGCAGGCAGCCTGGATCGCCATCCGGCCCAGCCGCTCGATGCGGCGGCGCTGCATTGCCGGGATCTCGGCCAGCGCCGGCGTGTCTTCGCCAACCGGCGGATACGGCGCATCGGCCCAGCCCAGCCACTGGCTACGCTCGCTCAGGCCGGGCGCCCAGGCAGCCCAGTCGACGATGGAGAATTCGATCATTTAGCGAAGGTGCTTCAACGGGAGAACGATAGGCACGAGCCATTACGGCGACGCGCGGCGGCCCCCCAGTCCTGCAGCCGTGCGTCCGTCCAGGACGTCGCCGGCTGCCCCCCTGGCTGCCGGAAAGGAGCGCACGCTAGCACGTCCTGCACGGGGTGTGCAGGTTTCACATTCCCCAACACGGGAGCCGGCACCGGCGGCCCCCGCTTCAATCAATCAGTGGTAACCGGTATCGGCGTGCACCTTGCCGCGGAATACCCGGTACGACCACGCGGTATAGCCGAGGATGACCGGCAGCAGAACGACCAGCCCGACCAGGGTAAAGCCCAGCGAGGAGGCCGGCGCGGCGGCCTGCCACAGGGTCATCGACGGTGGCAGCAGGTAGGGCCACATGCCCAGCACCAGGCCGAGGAAACCGAGCACGAACAGGGCCAGGCTGAGCAGGAACGGCGGCAGATCGCGGCGCGGATGGGTCGCGCTGCGCCACAGCGCGGCGGCTACCGCCAGGGTCAGCAGCGGCACCGGCGACAGCCACCAGAAGTTGCCGTCGCTGAACCAGCGCGCCATCAGCCGCGAATCGAGGAACGGCAGCCAGCTGCTGACCAGGCCCATCGCCGCGATCACCGCCACCACCAGCGGCCGGGTCATCTGCCGCGCCAGCGCCTGCACGCGCCCTTCGGTCTTCAGGATCAGCCAGGTGCTGCCCAGCAGCGCATAGCCGGCCACCAGCGCGGCACCGGTCAGCATCGCGAACGGGCTGAACCAGGCGAACGGCCCGCCCTGGTAGGCGCCGTCCACCAGCGGGATGCCCTGCACCAGCGTGCCCAGGATCACGCCCTGGGCGAACGTCGCCAGCAGCGAACCGAGGCCGAACGCCACGCTCCACAGCCGGCGTGACCGATGTGCCTTGAAGCGGAATTCAAAGGCCACGCCACGGAACACCAACGCCACCACCAGCACCAGCACCGGCAGGTACAGCGCCGACAACAGCACCGCATAGGCCTTGGGGAAGGCCGCCAGCAGGCCGGCACCACCCAGCACCAGCCAGGTCTCGTTGCCGTCCCAGATCGGCGCGGCGGTGTTCATCATCAGGTCCAGCTGCTCCTCGTCCTCGGCGAAGGGGGCCAGGATGCCGATGCCAAGCACGAAGCCGTCCAGCACCACGTACATCAGCACGCCGAAGCCGATCACCGCGAACCACGCCACCGGCAGCCAGGTCATCAGGTCCATGTCAGCGCTCCTCCAGCGGTTCGTCGGCTGCCGACAGCGGGCGCGCCGGGGTGTGGCTGCCGTGGTCCAGCGACGGCCCTTCGGCGTAGGGCTGCGGTCCGTGGCGCAGGATCTTCACCAGGTACCAGATGCCCCAGCCGAACACGAAGGCGTAGCCGACCACGTAGACGCCCAGCGACAGCGCCGTCATCCACGCGCTCTGCGGGCCAACCGCATCGGCGGTGCGCAGCACGCCGTACACCACCCACGGCTGGCGCCCCATCTCGGTGACGAACCAACCGGACAGCAGCGCGACGAAGCCACTCGGCAGCATCCAGTTCCATCCACGCAGCAGCCACGGTGAATCCAGCAGCTTCCTGCGCCACAGCTGGAACGCTGACACCCAGGCCAACAGCAGCATCAGCGTGCCCAGCCCGACCATGATGCGGAAGGCAAGGAACACCGGCGTCACCGGCGGCCGCTCGCTGGCCGGTACCGAGGTCAGCGGGTCGAAGGTGCCATCCAGCGAGTGGGTGAGGATCACGCTGCCCAGCTTCGGGATGGCCACTTCGAAATCGTTGCGCTCTTCCTTCTCGTTGGGCAGCGCGAACACCACCAGCGGTACGCCCTCGCCTTCCTCGGTTTCATGCCAGTGCGCTTCCATCGCCGCGATCTTCATCGGCTGGTGCTTGAGCGTGTTCAGGCCATGCATGTCGCCGACGAAGATCTGCACCGGCACGGTCAATGCCGCGAACGCCACCGCTGCGATCAGCATGCGACGTCCCGCTTCCACGTGCGTGCCCTTGCGCAGGTACCACGCACCGACGCCACCAATCACGAAACAGGTGGTGATGAACGAGCCCAGTGCCATGTGCGCCAGGCGATAGGGGAACGAGGGGTTGAACACCACCTGCCACCAGTCCACCGGATGCACGATGCCGTTGACCATCTCGTAGCCGGCCGGTGTATGCAGCCAGCTGTTGGACGACAGGATCCAGAACGTGGAGAACAGCGTGCCCAGCGCCACCATGCAGGTGGACAGGAAATGCAGGCGCGGCGAGACCCGGCCCCAGCCGAACATCATCACGCCGAGGAAGCTGGCTTCCAGGAAGAACGCGGTCAGCACCTCGTAGGTCAGCAGCGGGCCGATGACCGTACCGGCCACCTCGCTCAGCCGCGGCCAGTTGGTGCCGAACTGGAAGGCCATGACGATGCCACTGACCACGCCCATGCCGAACGACACCGCGAAGATCTTCTGCCAGAAGAAGTACAGCTCGCGCCACACGGGCAACTTGGTGCGCAGCCAGCGCCATTCGATGAAGGCCAGCCAGCTGGCCGTGCCAATGGTGAAGGCAGGGAACAGCACGTGGAAACTGATGACGAATCCGAACTGGATCCGGGACAACAACAACGCGTCCAAGGGACGCCTCCTGCCTGCGACCGGTGGGATACCAGACCACTTTAGGAGGATTTCGTTAAGACGGGATGCGACCGGGTGACGCGCTGCTTCACTTTGTCGCAGGGGTCAACCGTTCTGGTAGCTGCCAACCCTGGTTGGCACACACGCCCAAACGCCGACCCAGGTCGGCATCTACCCACCGCGATTGGAGCGGCCCACCGCCCGGCGGGTGCCTCAGTGCCAGAAATACCAGGCCGCTGCAGCCAGCAGTGCGCCAAACAACAGCACCTGCACCACCACATAGCCCACGCCACTGTCGCGCGACTCAGCGGCAATGCGCTTCTGCAGCGCCTCGCTCACATCCGGCGTTGCTTCCTGCTGCACCTGCTCACGCAACGCCTGCGCCAGCGCGCGCTTTTCCGCATCGCGAGGGTCGGTCGATTGAGTCACAGCAGCTCTCCGGCGGTGGCATGCCGCGTCAGTTCCTGCTTCAGGACCTGGCGCGCGCGGTGCAGGTGGCTCTTGATGGTACCGCGCGCCAGCCCGGTCACCTGCTCGATCTCGGCCAGATCGAAATCCTCCAGGTAATGCAGGCCGACGATCAGGCGCTGCGGCGCGCTCAGCCGTTCCAGTGCCGCGCCGAGCTGGCGCCCGGCCTGCAGCGCCTCGCTCAACTCGGCGGGCCCGGGGCCTTCATCGCCGATCCCCAGTTCCTCCGGCACCTCCACCGCCACCATCCATTGCGCCTCCAGCCGCCGCCGGCGCAGGTGCTGCAGCGCCGTGGTGTAAGCGACCCGGGAAACCCAGGTGCGCAGCGAGGATTCAAAACGGAACCGGTGCAGCTGGCGGAACACGGCAAGGAAGGTTTCCTGCAGCAGGTCGGCGACCTGGTCGCGGTCGCCGACCATGCGTCCGATCACATGCGCGCAGGTGCGCTGGTGGGTCTCCACCAGCTGCGCGAAGGCCGGTTGCGAGCCATCGATGATGGCTCGCACCAGGGCCTGGTCCGCGTCCAGCGCTTTGGCGGGGGCCGCCGTCGCCGCCCTATCCTCGCGGCGACGGCCCCGCAGTGCCGACAGTGCTTCGCCGAGCAGGCTCATCTATGGGGCGCCCCCTGTGCCCATGGCATGGGCCGGCTCAGCCCTTGCGTGCCGCAGGGCGGGTGAAGTGCCAGGCCAGCAGCTGGCCGAGGCCGGCACTACCGACCAGCGCGGCAGCGGCACCAAAGGTCAGGTCACGGGCACCGATGGCTTCCAGCAGGGCCATGGCCAGGGCCAGGCAGACCAGGCTGATGCCCCAGCGCAGCGCCCCCTGGCGGCGGCGCTCTTCTTCCAGCACGGCCAGCGAGCGGATCACTTCCTCCGGCACGTGCGGGGCCACCAGCTTGCTGCGCGCGCGCGCATCGGCAATGGCATGGATCGCGTAGGCGATGCAGATGAAGAGGGTGATCGGAATGAGTTCCTGCATGGTCGGGCTCCTGTTCGATGGATGATGCGGGTTCAGGAGAATGGATGCGCGACCACGGCAACCGGTTGCACCACTTTGCCAATCCCGCTGCCATGACCTGTGGCCCCTGCCCCGGGCCGGGGCGGCTGGTACCCTTGGCCGGTTTCCTCTTCTGGTGCCGTCCGCCCATGTCCCGAGTGCTGCCCCTGTCCCTCCTGCTGTCGGCCGTGCTGGCCGCACCGGCTGCGCATGCTGCGCCGACGCCGATCACCATCGAACAGGCGATGGCCGACCCGGACTGGATCGGTCCGCCGGTCGAGAAGGCCTGGTGGTCGTGGAACAGCCAGCAGGTGGAATACCAGCTCAAGCGCAACGGCAGCCCGGTGCGCGACACCTTCCGCCAGCCGGTGGCCGGCGGCGTGGCCGCGCAGGTGGCTGATGACCAGCGCGGCACCCTGGACGTGGCCGATCCGGTCTACGACCGCAGCCGCAGCCGCAGCGCCTTCGTGCGCAATGGCGATGTGTTCGTGCGCGACCTGCGCAGCGGCGCGCTGACCCAGCTCACCCGCAGCAACGAGCGCGCGGGCAACGTGAACTTTGCCGCCGACAACGGCGTGATCTGGCGCGTCGGCCAGAACTGGTTCCACTGGACCGCCGCCAGCGGCGTGCAGCAGGTGGCCAGCCTGAAGGCCGAGAAGGACCCGCGCACGCCGCCGAAGGCCGACGTGCTGCGCGACCAGCAGCTGCGCACGCTGGAAACCCTGCGCCGCGACCGCGAGCAGCGCGAGGCATTGAAGGACCAGGACCAGCGCTGGCGCCAGGCTGACCCGACCCGCGCACCGGGCCCGGTGTACCTGGGCGCCGACGTCGAGATCGCCGACAGCGTGCTGTCGCCGGACCTCACCCACCTGATCGTGGTGACCAAGCCGAAGGACTTCGACGACGGCCGCACCAGCAAGATGCCGCTGTACGTGACCGAATCGGGATACGAGGAAACCGAGGACACCCGCACCCGCGTCGGCCGCAACGGCTTCGAACCGCACACCCTGTGGTACGTGGACGTGCGCACCGGCAAGGCCGAGAAGCTCTCGCTGGCCAGCCTGCCGGGCATCAGCACCGACCCGCTGGCCGAACTGCGCCGCAAGGCCGGCAAGGACGCGCTGAAGGGCGAGCGCAGCGTGCAGGTGATGAGCGACTTCATGGGCGGCGGCATCCGCTGGAGCGCCGACGGCCAGCAGGCCGCGGTGATGCTGCGTGCCAACGACAACAAGGACCGCTGGATCATCAGCGTCAACGCTGCAGACGGCCGCGTGCAGAACCGCCACCGCCTGACCGACAACGCCTGGATCAACTGGGGCTTCAACGATTTCGGCTGGATGGCCGATGGCCGCACGCTGTGGCTGCTGTCCGAGGAATCGGGCTTCTCGCACCTGTACACCCAGGCCGGCACCGCCAAGCCGCAGGCGCTGACCAGCGGCAAGTGGGAAACCTCGGCGCCGGTGCCGTCGGCCGATGGCAAGGGCTTCTACTTCCTGTGCAACCAGCAGGCCCCGCATGACTACGAAGTCTGCGCGGTCGACACCGGCAGCCGCCAGGTGCGCGAGCTGACCAGCCTCAACGGCGTGGAGGATTTCTCGCTGTCGCCGGATGGCCAGCAGCTGCTGGTGCGTTACTCCGGTGCCTACCTGCCGCCGCAGCTGGCGGTGCTGCCCAGTGCCGGTGGCCAAGCGCGCGTGCTGACCGACACCCGCACCGCCGACTACAAGGCACGCCAGTGGATCCAGCCGAAGCTGGTGGCAGTGCCGTCCAAGCACGGTGCCGGCGTGGTCTGGGCCAAGTACTACGAGCCGGAAAACAAGGAGCCGGGGAAGAAGTACCCGATCGTGATGTTCGTGCATGGCGCCGGCTACCTGCAGAACGTGCACCAGCGCTACCCGGCCTACTTCCGCGAGCAGATGTTCCACAACCTGCTGGTGCAGAAGGGCTACATCGTGCTGGACATGGACTACCGCGGCAGCGAGGGCTACGGCCGCGACTGGCGCACGGCCATCTACCGCAACATGGGCCACCCGGAACTGGAAGACTACAAGGACGGCCTGGACTGGCTGGTCGACACCCAGCAGGGTGACCGCGACCACGCCGGCATCTACGGTGGTTCCTATGGCGGCTTCATGACCTTCATGGCGCTGTTCCGTGCGCCGGGCACCTTCAAGGCCGGCGCCGCGCTGCGCCCGGTGGTCGACTGGCACAACTACAACCACGGCTACACCAGCAACATCCTCAACACCCCGGACATCGACCCGGAGGCGTACCGCGTGTCCTCGCCGATCGAGTACGCGCAGAACCTGCAGGACAACCTGCTGATCGCCCACGGCATGATGGATGACAACGTGTTCTTCCAGGATTCGGTGAACCTGACCCAGCGCCTGATCGAGCTGCACAAGGACAACTGGTCGATCGCCCCGTACCCGCTGGAACGCCACGGCTACGTGCGCGCCGATTCCTGGCTGGACCAGTACAAGCGCATCCTCAAGCTGTTCGAGCAGAACCTGAAGTGAGCAACGCCGCGGCCACGATCCGGATCGTGGCCGCGGTCATCCTGGATGACCGCGGCCGGGCGCTGCTGGTGCGCAAGCACGGTGCCCGCCGCTTCATCCAGCCCGGTGGCAAGCCCGAACCCGGCGAAGCACCGCTGCAGGCGCTGGCCCGCGAGCTGGACGAAGAACTGGGCGTGCAGCTGCGCGCCGATGCCGCCATCGCGCTGGGCACGTTCGAGGACTGGGCGGTGAACGAGCCCGGCCACCGCGTGCAGGCACAGGCGTGGTGGGTGCAGGTGGACGGTACGCCGCAGGCGCGCGCCGAAATTGCCGAACTGGCCTGGGTATCGCTGCAACCACCGCATGGCCTGCCCTTGGCACCCTTGAGCGAACACCATATCCTGCCGGCGGTCGCCACCCGGGTGACGGCCCGCTGAGCAGGCGGGCGCCGACTGCAAGGACATCGGATGTCAATGTCGATCCCGTCGATCCCCTCGCCGCCGTCCCCGGCCTATCACGCCTGGGTGCGCCCGGTGGCACAGGCCTCGTTCTGGCTGTCACTGCTGCTGACGGTCTACTTCGTGCTGCAGGGACTGGTGCTGTGGCCGCTGCACCAGCTAGCGCTGTGGCGCCTGGTGGAAAGCGAAGTGCAGCACCAGCAGCTGCACAGCCTGGTCTGGCTGCTGGCGCATCCGGTCGCCGCGTCAATGGTCGTCGCGTTGTTGTGCCTGGCCTCGACCGTATCCAGCTGGGGCCTGCTGCGTGAACGTCGCTGGGGCCTGTGGAGCTTCGTGGTACTGCTGCTGCTGAGTGCCCTGACCAACTTCGCAGCCGCCTGGTGGCTGGACCTGTTCATGGGCGACTTCATTCCGCTGCTGGCCGATGACCCGGCCCTGCTGCAGGAGCTGCAGCTGAAACGCTGGCTGATCACGCTGACCGTGGTCGGCATGTCGTTCGTGCTTCTCGGCCTGCAGGGCTGGCTGGCCTGGCGCCTGCTGCGCCCCGACCTGCGCGCGCGCTTCCGCTGAGTTCTGCCGGGTGTGGGCCAGGGCCTCCGGCAGCACCCGGCGTTTTGCCTTTGATCGTCAAGGAGTCGACATGCTCTCACTCGCACCGTACCGCCACTGGCTGGCCTGGGCGTTGCTGCTGGCCACGCCGGTGGCCGCGGCACAGGCACCGCAATGCGGCCTGTTCAAGGCCGACGAAGGCAGCAGCACGCTGCGCGTCAGCTCATCCAACCGTGGCGAGCAGAAGCACTTCGGCAGCGCTCCGACCCCGGTCGCGTTCCAGCAGATCGAAGGCAAGCTGCAGCTGGTGAATCTGGAATATGGCCTGCCCAGCGCGCTGCAGGTGCGCGACCGTGGCCGCACCCTCGAGCTGGACGGCACGGTCTACACCCTGCAGGCCCCTGCACAGTGCGCCGCAGCCGCTGCGCCGGCTGCGGGCAGCTGCCTGGCCGATGCGGCGGCCTGCCTGGACAACCGCCACGAGGCGACCCCGACCGTGCTGGCAGCGGCGTGCCGGGAAGGCGTGCCCGGCATGTGCCTGCAGCTGGCCGATCGCTGGCATGACGAGGCCAGGGCGCCGGCCACGCCGGATGAGGCGCAGCAACAGGCCCTCCTCGATACCGCACTGGCCGGCATCGAACTGCCTGTGCCGTGCCGGAATGGCGGCTTCAGCAACGAGACACCGGCCTGTGCAGCGGCGCTGGAAGCGGATCCGGCGCTGCAGGAGCAGATCGTCAAGGCCGCGATGGGTGCGGCGATGGTCGAAGCCGTGAGCTCCGTGCTGTCACCCTCCACGCCGGTAGTGGTGCCGGCCGTGCAGCGCCAGCAGCTGTTGCAGTTGTGCCAGCAGGTCGGCCATGGCGGCTTCTGCAGCCGCGTGGCCGAGCTCTCGTGGGAATCCGGCGACCCCTTGCAGGCGGTGCAGGCACTGACCACAGCGTGCGCGCCCGGCAAGGACAGCGCCGCCTGCGAGCGCCTGCCTGCATTGCAGGCGCTGGGCGCCTCGTTGCGACCGCAGCCGGCTACGGCGCTGCCCTGCGGCACCTTCCGCGCCGCAGGTGGCCTGATGGATACGCTGGACTTCGGCGATGCAGGACGGGTCGGCATCGGCTGGGACAGCCAGCTGCGTGCTCGTGTCGAAGACGGCGACATCCGCATCCGCCACGACAAGGGCGGCGACTTCGTGCTGCGGCCGTTGCCCGGGGGCCAGCTGCTGGGCCTGGACACGTGGACACGCTTCCAGGTGTTCGTGCCGACCGGCGAGGGCGCGAGCACCTGCAGCCCGCCGAAACACTACACGGTGCTGCCGCTGCCGCAGGACTGCCCGCAGGCGCTGGCCAGCGGCGGTGCCGAAGCCTGCTGCGCGCAGGGCAAGCTGCAGGGCTGCAACATTCTTGGCAACCGTCTTGCGCTGTCCGGCCAATGGCGACAGGCGGCAGAGCACTACACCACCGTGTGCCGTGCCGGCGTGCGCGAGGGCTGCGAAAACCTGGTCGCAGCGCAGGGCCGCAGCAGCGACGTCGACGCCCATGCGATGCTGGAGCGGCTGTGTGCCGCCGACCGCAGCGGGCGCCACGTCGCCTGCGACGTGCTGGACACCGGAAACTGGAGCGCCCTGGAGCTGGGCCGCGTCCTGCAGGAGGCGGTGGACGAAGCGACGGCCGAGGACACTCCGGCGCCGCGCGCTTCCAACCGCAAGCGCTGAGCCTGCCAGGGCCTGTCCGCAGCGTTGGGCGGGCCCTGCGGTAAAGTACGCGCCATGAACGAATTCGAGCGCGTTCGCGCCTACCTCACCGAGCTGCAGGACCGCATCTGTGCGGCGATCGAGGCCGTCGATGGCCGGGCCCGCTTCCAGGAAGACCTGTGGCAGCGTGCAGAGGGCGGTGGCGGGCGTACCCGCGTGCTGCGCGACGGTGCGGTGTTCGAGCAGGCCGGCATCGGCTTCTCCGACGTTGCTGGCAGCCGCCTGCCGCCGTCGGCCTCGGCCAACCGCCCGGAACTGGCGGGCGCCTCCTGGCGCGCCACCGGCGTGTCGCTGGTGTTCCACCCGCTCAACCCGTACGTGCCGACCACCCATGCCAACGTGCGCTTCTTCCAGGCGCAGCGCGACGGTGAAGTGGTGGCCAGCTGGTTCGGCGGCGGCTTCGACCTGACCCCGTTCTACCCGTTCGACGAGGACGTGCAGCACTGGCACCGGGTCGCACTCGATCTGTGTGCGCCGTTCGGCGACGAACGCTACGCCGCGCACAAGCGCTGGTGTGACGAGTACTTCTTCCTGCGCCACCGCAACGAAACGCGCGGCGTCGGCGGCCTGTTCTTCGACGACCTGCACGGCGACTTCGAGCGCGATTTCGATTATCTGCGCGCGGTCGGCAATGGCTTCCTCGACGCCTACCTGCCGATCGTGCAGCAGCGCAAGGACACACCCCACGGCGAACGCGAACGCGAGTTCCAGCTGTACCGCCGCGGCCGCTACGTGGAATTCAACCTGGTCTACGACCGCGGCACCCTGTTCGGGCTGCAGAGCGGTGGCCGCAGCGAAAGCATCCTGATGAGCCTGCCGCCGCGGGTGCGCTGGGAATACGGCTTCTCGCCCGAACCCGGCAGCCCCGAATCGCGCCTGGCCGACTACCTGGTGCCGCGCGACTGGCTCTGAGGGGTGTCGTCGCGCGGGGCGTGGGCTCGGCGCTGGTCAGCTGCCCTTCCGCGCGATGATGGTGATGTGCCCTGTCGTCTCCAGCAGGGCAATCTGCACATCTTCAATCTGCAGCCCGCCCTGCTGGCGCAGCGCGGCATCGAAGTCGGCGCGGCTGATCAGCTCGCGGCGAAGTACCGCCTCGAACAGGCGACCATCGCGCGCGATTACGGTGGGTTCTCCTTCGATCAACCGCTCCATGCGCCGATTCCGGGTGGTGAGCCAGCCCACCCCGTAGTTCAGCAGGATCAGGGTCGCCGCCAGCAGCAGGCCGCCGCCCAGCGAGGTATCCGTGCCCAGCAGCGCGTTCTGCACCGCGTTGCCCAGCAGCACGATCAGCAGCACGTCGAACGGCGTGATCTGCCCCAGAGCCCGCTTGCCGCCCAGCCGGACCATGCCCAGCACCACGACGTAGACCACCACCGCGCGCAGGATGAATTCCCACCACGGCATGGCCAGGGCGAACAGGTCGGGCATGGTCTTCCCCTGCGGAACGGTGGCCCAGCCTAGCACCTGGGGTCAGATCCCTTTGCCCCATCAGCGCCTGGGGTATTCCATCGGCACAAATAAAAAGCCCCGCTGACCAGGGGGAGGTCAACGGGGCCGGGGAACGGGCACTTGGGGAGGAGTCCCCGTTCCGAGATCTGCTCCAGGGGATGGGAGAGATCCACGACAGGCATTGCGCCTGTCGGGAGTTATAGAAGCACTCCGAACACTAACGGTTCGTGAAGGGGCCCCATTTAATGAAATTCAATCGGGGCAACATTCATGGTCGAGTCAGAAACCCCCGACTCATGAACAAATTCACGTCGTTTTCGGCCCGGAATGCGGTCAGTGCGCTTCATCCCAGTTGCTGCCGACGCCCGTGTCGACCACCAGCGGCACCCGCAGTTTGGCCGCTTGCGACATGCGTTCCACCACCTGCAAGCGCAAGTCTTCGACGAAACTGCTTTCGGTTTCGAACACCAGTTCATCGTGCACCTGCAGGATCATCCGTGCCGGTGCCCCGCTGTCGCGCAGCCACTGGTCCACATCCACCATCGCGCGCTTGATGATGTCGGCGGCTGTGCCCTGCATCGGCGCGTTGATCGCGGCGCGCTCGGCCCCGGCACGCAGGCCCTGGTTGCGGGCGTGGATGTCGTTCAGGTACAGGCGGCGGCCGAACAGGGTTTCCACATAGCCCTGGTCGCGGGCCTGCTGGCGCATCCGTTCCATGAAGTCGCGCACGCCCGGGTAGCGGCTGAAGTACAGCGCCACGTAATCCTGCGCCTGGCCGCGGTCAATGCCCAGGTTGCGGGCCAGGCCGAAGGCGCTCATGCCGTACATCAGGCCGAAGTTGATCGCCTTGGCGGCGCGGCGCTCGTTCGGGGTCACCTCCTCCAGCGTGCGCCCGAACACCTCGGCGGCGGTGGCACGGTGCACGTCGGCGCCCTGCTCGAAGGCGCGCACCAGGCCCGGGTCCTCGGACAGGTGCGCCATGATCCTCAGCTCGATCTGCGAATAGTCGGCGGCCAGCAGCTGGCAGCCTTCCGGGGCGATGAACGCGCGGCGGATGCGACGACCGTCCTCGGTGCGGATCGGGATGTTCTGCAGGTTCGGGTCCGACGAGGACAGGCGGCCGGTAGCGGCGCCGGACTGGTGGTAGCTGGTGTGCACCCGGCCCGTGTCCGGATTGACCATCTCCGGCAGCTTGTCGGTGTAGGTGCTGCGCAGCTTGGCCAATCCGCGGTAGTCGAGGATCACCCGCGGCAGTTCATGCTGGTCGGCAATCGCCTCCAGCGCCTCTTCGTTGGTGCTGGGCTGGCCCTTCGGGGTCTTCACCACCGCCGGCAGCTTCAGCTCGTCGAACAGCACCGCCTGCAGCTGCTTGGGCGAATCGAGGTTGAAGCTGCGGCCGGCCAGCTCGGTGGCCTTCTGCTGCGCGGCCAGCATGCGCGAGGACAGGTCCTGGCTCTGCCGGCGCAGTTCGTCGGTGTCGATCCGCACGCCATTGGCTTCGATGCTGGCCAGCACCGGCACCAGCGGCATCTCGATGTCGCGGTACACGCTGTCCAGCGCCGACTCGGCCAGCAGCTGCGGCTGCAGCGCGCGATGCAGGCGCAGGGTGATGTCGGCGTCTTCGGCCGCATAGCGGCTGGCTTCGTCGATGCCCACCTGCGAGAACGGGATCTGCTTGGCGCCCTTGCCGGCCACGTCCTCGAACTTGATGGTGCTGTAGCCCAGGTAACGCAGGGCCAGCGAATCCATGTCGTGGCGGGTGGCGGTGGAGTTGAGCACGAAGCTCTCGAGCATGGTGTCGTCGTGGTAGCCCCGCACGTCCACGCCGTGGCGGCGCAGCACATGCAGGTCGTACTTGCCATGCTGGCCCAGCTTCTTCTTCGCCGGGTCCTGCAGCGCCGGGCGCAGTGCGTCCAGCACCTGCTGCATCGGCAGCTGGGCCGGCGCACCCGGGTAATCGTGGCCGACCGGAATGTAGGCCGCCCTGCCCGGCTCGACCGCCAGGCTGATGCCGACCAGGCGCGCGCGCATCGCATCCAGTGCGTCGGTCTCGGTGTCGAAGCTGATCAGGTCGGCCTGCTGCAGGCGTTCGACCCAGGCCTGCAGCTGCTCGGCGGTCAGAACGGTCTCGTATTCACCCGGCGCGGACAGTGCCGGATCCAGCGTGCCGGCGGCGGGCGCCTCGACGCTGCCACGTGCGAAGCCGGCCGCGGTACCGCGCAGGTTCGGGGTGGCCTCGCTGGCCGCTGCCGGCGCCGGCACAGGCGCACCCAGTTCCTTCAGGGCCTGGGTGAAGCCGTAGCGCGTATACAGTTCGGTCAGCTCCGGCACGTCCTGCTCGCGCAGCGCCAGGCTGGTCGGGCTGGCCTCGAGCGACAAGTCGGTGCGGATGGTCACCAGCTCGCGGTTCAGCGGCAGGCGTTCCAGTGCAGCGCGCAGGTTCTCGCCGATCTTGCCCTTCATGGTCGGCGCGGCCGCCATCACCCCGTCCAGGTGCTGGTACTCGGCCAGCCACTTGGCAGCGGTCTTCGGCCCGCACTTCTCCACGCCCGGCACGTTGTCGACCGCGTCGCCCATCAGCGCCAGCAGGTCGACGATCTGATCGGCGCGCACGCCGAACTTGTCCATCACCGCCGCGTCGGAATCCATGCGGCTGCCGGTCATGGTGTTGACCAGCTCGATGCCCGGGCGCACCAACTGGGCGAAGTCCTTGTCGCCGGTGGAGATGGTCACCTTCAGGTCCTGCGCCAGGCCCTGCAGCGCCAGCGTGCCGATCACATCGTCGGCTTCCACGCCGGGGATGCGCAGGATGCTGATGCCCAGCGCTTCGACGATGCGGCACATCGGCTCGACCTGGCTGCGCAGCTCATCGGGCATCGGCGGGCGGTTGGCCTTGTACTGGTCGTACAGGTCATCACGGAAGGTCTTGCCGGGCGCATCGACCACGAACGCGACGTAGGCCGGGCGCTCCTTCAGCGTCGAACGCAGCATGTTGACCACGCCGAACAGCGCGCCGGTGGGCTCACCCTGTGCATTGGACAGGGGCGGCAGCGCGTGGAACGCGCGGTACAGGTAACTGGACCCGTCGATCAGGACTAATCTGCTCATGCGCCGATTCTACGCGCCCGTGCCTGCACCGCGACGACACGGCACGCACCTGGCGATGGGGCATAATCAGGGCTCTCTCCAGGCAAAGGCCCCCGCCGATGAAGACCCTGATGCTGGCTTCCCTGCTCCTGCTCGCTGGCTGCGCCAGCATGGGTGGCGCAGGTGCTCCCCCGGTGGACGTCAAGGGCGCCGATGTCTCCAAGCGCACCATGGACAACGGCGATGTCATCGAGGAATACCGTGTGTCCGGCCAGCTGCGCATGGTCAAGGTGACGCCGTCGCGCGGTGCCCCGTTCTACATGTACGACAAGAACGGCGATGGCCGATTCGACAACGACAAGGACGGCGTGTCGCCGGTGTACTGGAAGCTGTACAGCTGGTGAGGTGACCGGGGTTGTGACCGGGGTCGGATCCCTTTCCACAGGAAAGGGCTCTGACCCCCTCGAAGCCATCGGCACGGCCGCCGATCCCCCCACAAAAAAAGCAACGCCGGCGCGCATCCTGCGGCCGGCGTCGGGTCCCCTCCCCGGGGAACGCTTGAATCAGCGGGTATGGATCAGCGGATGACCAGCACCGGCAGCGTGCTGCGCGCCAGCACCTCGGCGGTCTGGCTGCCCAGCAGTACACGGGTCACGCCCCGGCGGCCATGCGAGGTCATCACGATCAGGTCGCTGTTGCGCTCGGCCGCCGTCTCGATGATGCCGTCGGCCGCGTAGCGGTCCAGCACGTGCACCGGGTTGGCGGTGATGCCCTGCTCGGCGGCCTTGGCCAGCGCCGGCTGCAGCACCTTCTGCGCGCCTTCCTCGCGGTCAGCCTTGTATTCCGGGCTGTTCATGTAGCCCACGCTCCAGCCCATGGCGTCGTACATGCCGACGGCCCACGGCTCGGAAACAGTGACGATATCGACCTCGGCGTTGAGGTCCTTGGCCAGTTCCAGGCCCTTGGCCAGGCCCTTGTCGGCCAGTTCGGACCCGTCGGTGGCAATCAGGATGCGCTTGTACATGGTGGGGCTCCGTGGCGGTCTGCCAGATGGGAACGCCACCATTGCACACCGGATGTGGAGGCGGCGCCTTGAGCAGGATCAATCCGGCGCCGTGCAGCGGCCTGTGCGCACTACCGGCTTGCGTACTCACTGACCGCGGCGCATGCTGACCCAGCGGTATCGGGCCGCCCCGGGAGAACGTTGATGCAGGACAGCAAGCCGACATCACAAAGCACCCTCAGGATCATCCTGTGGAGCCTCGCCGCCATCTTCGCCCTGTTCTGCGGCGGCTATTACCTGGGCAAGGATCTTGCCCAGCGCGACAACGCCCGGCAGTCAGCCGGCCGATAACCTGGTTCTGTAGAGCCGAGCCCATGCTCGGCTCCACAATTAAACGTCTCAGGCGATCTGCACCACGCGTGCGTTCTGGCACAGCGGATAGCCGCCCACGAATTCGGCAATCGCATCGCGCATCGCCTCGAACGATTGGCCGTACATGTACAGCGCGGTCTCGCTCGGGCCCTGCCACCAGCTGCAGATCTCACCCAGGCCATCAATGCGCTCGGACAGCTGCTCGAACACGTGGTTGGAGTCGCACTGTTCGTAGACGTCGTCCGGCAGGTTCAGGCCATCCAGGTAGATGCCCAGGCCCTCGGTCACGCCGAAACTACGGTCGGCATCGCCCGCGCCCTGGACCTTCGAGCCCTTCGGTGCACCCAGCTGTTCCAGCAGATCGATCAGCTTCGGCACGCCGGCCGCATCGACCAGGGCAACTTCGATATCGCCGTATTCGACCTCACCGAGGTCGGACATCGCAGTGCCGCCGCCGGTCAGCTCGCCCACCTGGGCCGCCTGCAGCAGCGCGTCAAGCGGATCCTCGAACAGTTCGTGGCGATGCTCGGGCTGCAGCCGGGCGTTCAACTTCACGGTGACGTGCAGCGTGGGTTCGGTCATGGTGCATTCCTGGAAGACGTGCCGCCTATTGTAGAGCCGAAGGTAGCGGCAGGAGCCGCTGCCAACGTCGCTTGCGACGGCCCGAAGGTTGCCGGTCAGGACGACCGGCATAGCCCATGCTCGGCTGACTCTGGTCGGAAAGAGCAGCCGAGCATGGGCTCGGCTCTACAACAGTGCGGTCAACGCAGGAACGGGGTCACTTTGCGCGTGAGCAGTTCCACCAGCACCGGGTCCATGTACTCGTAGTCGTCCGGAATATCCAGGCAGATCACCCGCTTGCCGTTCAGCCATGCCTTGTAGCGGCTGGACAGCCGGTTGCGGTGGGCGCGCTCCATCACGAACACGATATCCGCCCACTGCAGCAGCTCGGGGCTGAGCACTTCCTCGGCATCGGCCAGCAGCCCGGCCGAGGCGGTCTCGATGCCCGGCCAACCGGCGAATACCTGCTCGGCCGTCGGGCTGCGCAGGCGGTTCTGACTGCAGAGGAAGAGCACGTTGCGGGTCATGCCCGCAGCGTATCGGGGTCGGACTCCTTTTTCCAACGGAAAGGGGCTCTGACCCCACTCAGGTACATTCGGTCAAGTTGCATGGCCGGAAAACACTCGAAAGGCCATCATGGGTTTTTCCACCGCCCGGATTCCCATGATTACCAAGGATGACCTGTTAACGACGTTCGGAGAGGTGGCCGAAATCCACGGCTGCTACTTCTGCAAGTACGTAGTCGCGACGTACGTACTCTATTGCTGCGTGAGGAATGCCAAGGGACATGACCTCGCGATCGCGTCCAAGAATGTCGATGATCCGGAATTCGCCGCCAGCGTTGTACTGAACGCACCGCACCATCTTTCACATGATGGGCCAACGATCTTCGAGATTCCTTCCAACGCCTATGGGTTCACTCATGCGATGGCGGTTCCCAGCACCTATCACGGACTTCTGAATCGGATCGAGAAGCGCACGGGGCTGTTCCTGTGCCTGCCGATCTTCCGGTGTGAGTTCAACGGCAACGAATCAGCAGAGGACTTCAAGTGGTCCACACATCACATCGTTGACGTCAACAACTGGCATAGGACCAAGCAGCCGAAGATCAGCGTGTACTTCGACAATCCCCGCACTGGTGGCGGCACGGACAAGGACGGTGCCATTGTGAGTCTGGAGACATTGATAGCGGAGATCGACAACGTTAGCGGAGTGAGCAACGGCTTCATCGAGATCACCAACTACCGTGGCGAGGTGATCGAGGCACTGTCGCCGGCGGAAGACCACTACGTGCTGATCCGCAACCGCCAGGATGAAGAAGCGATGGACCGCGCCGGGTTGGTGGCAGCCGTGGAGACATTCACCATCGGCTGACAGCCGACCGCTGTTGTAGAGCCGAGCCCATGCTCGGCTGCTCTTTCCCGCCAGAAGCAGCCGAGCATGGGCTCGGCTCTACAGGAATTCCCGCCCCCCGACGGTGATCAGATCACCGTCAGGTTGGCGTAGGCCATCACCAGCCACTTGCTGCCGGCGTCGGCGAATTCGACCTGCACGCGGGCGTGGGCGCCGCTGCCTTCGTAGTCGGTCACCATGCCTTCGCCGAACTTGGGATGGGTGACCAGTGCGCCGAGCTTGAGCGGCGGCGCCTCGATCGAGGCATGGCCCATCACCCGGCTGGCGCCCATCGAGGCCGGCCGCGAGACCTGCACCTTCGGACGCACTTCGTGCAGCAGCTCGCGCGGAATCTCGCGCAGGAAGCGCGACGGCAGGCTGTAGTTGTCCTGGCCGTGGATGCGGCGCGATTCGGCGTAGCTCAGCACCAGCTTCTGGCGCGCGCGGGTGATGCCGACGTAGGCCAGGCGGCGCTCTTCTTCCAATCGCCCGCTTTCCTCCAGCGAACGTGCGCTGGGGAACAGGCCTTCTTCCAGGCCTGCCAGGAACACCAGCGGGAATTCCAGGCCCTTGGCCGAGTGCAGGGTCATCAGCTGCACGCCGTCCTCGCCCGCCTGCGCCTGGCCCTCGCCTGCCTCCAGTGCGGCATAGGCCAGGAACGCGACAAGCTCGTCCATGTCCTCACCCACTTCCTCGATGTCGTCGGCGCGGCGCACGAAGCGCGAGGCGACCGAGACCAGTTCGTCGAGGTTGTCAGTGCGCGATTCCGAATCCAGCGAATTGCGGCTTTCCTTGCTCCAGTGCTCGCGCAGCTGCGAGCGGGCCAGCACGTGGTCCACGCGCTCGGCCAGGGTCATGTGCACGGTCTGCGCCTGCAGCTCGTTGACCAGTCCCAGGAAGCCGGCCAGTGCATTGCGCGCGCGCGCGGCCAGCGCGTTGCCCTGGGTGACCAGCATCGTTGCTTCCCACAGCGAGATGCCCTGCGCGCGCGCCTCGCGGCGCACTTCGTCCAGCGTGCGGTCGCCGATGCCACGCGTCGGCGTGTTGACCGCGCGCTCGAAGGCGGCGTCATCGTTGCGGTTGGACAGCAGGCGCAGGTAGGCCAGCGCGTCCTTGATTTCGGCACGCTCGAAGAAGCGCATGCCGCCATACACGCGGTACGGCACCTGTTCGCTCAGCAGCGCTTCTTCCAGCGCGCGCGACTGCGCGTTGCTGCGATAGAGCACGGCCACTTCGGTGTAACTGCCACCGTCGCGCACCCACTGGCGGGCGCGCTCGACGATGTAGCGCGCCTCGTCCATCTCGTTGTACGCGGCGTACAGGTCGATCGGCTCGCCGTCACCGCTGTCGGTCCACAGCTGCTTGCCGATGCGATCCGGATTGTGCGCGATCACCGCATTGGCGGCGCCGAGGATGTTGGCGGTGGAGCGGTAGTTCTGCTCCAGGCGGATGGTCTGCGCGCCCGGGAAATCGCGCAGGAAGCCCTGCACGTTCTCGACCTTGGCGCCGCGCCAGCCGTAGATGGCCTGGTCATCGTCGCCGACCACGAACACGTGGCCGGAATCGCCGGCCAGCACGCGCACGAAGGCGTACTGGATGGCATTGGTGTCCTGGAACTCGTCCACCAGGATCTCGCGGAAGCGGGCGCGGTAATGCGACAGCAGCGCCGGGTTGTCGCGCAGCAGTTCATGCGCGCGCAGCAGCAGCTCGGCGAAGTCGACCAGGCCGGCGCGGTCGCAGCGCGCCTGGTACTCGATGTAGGCCTGGCGCATGGTTTCCAGCCACGCGTCGTGCGGTTCGGGCTGGATGTGCTGCGGGCGGCGGCCTTCGTCCTTCTGCGCGTTGATCCACCACGCGATCTGCTTGGGCGGGTACTTGCCGTCGTCCAGCTCCAGCGCCTGCACCACGCGCTTGACCAGCCGCAGCTGGTCGTCCGAATCCATCACCTGGAAGCCTTCGGGCAGCTTGGCGTCCTGCCAGTGCAGGCGCAGCAGGCGGTTGGCCAGGCCGTGGAAGGTGCCGATCCACATGCCACGGCTGCCGTTGGGCAGCTGTGCGTCGATGCGGTGGCGCATTTCGCCGGCCGCCTTGTTGGTGAAAGTCACCGCGAAAATGCCGTGGGTCGGCACGCCGTCGACTTCATGCAGCCAGGCGATGCGGTGGGTAAGTACGCGGGTCTTGCCGGAACCGGCACCGGCCAGCACCAGGTGGTGGCCGGGGGGAGCGGAGACGGCTTCGCGCTGGGCCGGGTTCAGGCCATCAAGCAGGTGGGAGACATCCATACCCCCATTTTACGGCATCGCCGTCGCGGCTCCTGCGACCACCTGGGTGGCCAGTGCCTGCGCCTGCTGACGCAGTTCAGGCACCGCCAGGCTTTCCCACAGGCTGCCGATGCGCAGGCTGCCGAGCACGCCCAGCCGTGCCTGCGGCTGGCCCCCAGCGGCACACAGGCGGTCGCCCGGCACCGTGCTGTCCAGGCCCAGCCCATGCGGGCCGGGGCGGGCCAGGCCATCGGCCTGCAGCTGCTGCAGCAGCGGATTGCGCAGCGCGCTGGCGCGGGTTTCCACACCGGTGGCGTTGATCACGCCGCTGATCGTCCATTGCTGTTCATTGCCGGTGGCATCGCGACCCGACAGCCGCAGGGCATCGCCTTCGCGGCCGACGCGTTGCAGGCGGGACCGGTGAATACGCAGTTGGCCGCTTTCGATCAGCGCCTGCAGCTGTGCGTCGACCTCTTCGGCGATGCGGTGGCGATGCACGTCCCAATAGCGCACCACATGGCGCAGGAAACGGCGCTGGTCGGCCGCGTCGAGGCTGCACCACAGCGCCTGCCCGTGTGGACGGATGCGGTCCATCACACCCTGCCACGGCAGGCCGTCGGCCTGCGCCTGCCGCGCGAACCCGCGCAATGCGTGCAGGCGCTGGCGCAGGTTCATCGGCAGCAGCGTCGCCGGATCGAACGTGGGCAGGCCACCATGCGCGTGCGGCAACGGCAGCAGGCCATGGCGCGAGATCACGTGCAGCGGGCCGGTGTGGCCGGCCGCAACCAATGCCAGCACGGTGTCGGCCATGCTCAGGCCGGAACCGACGATGGCCACGGCGTGCTCACCGGCCAGGGTACGCACGCCGTCGTAGTCCCAGGCCTCGATCACGTCATCGGCGGGCAGCGCCTCGGCACCGGCCACCGGCAGCGGACGCATGCTGTTGCCAGTGGCCAGCACCGCCTGTGCGGCGTGCAGCGTCTGGCCATCGCCCAGCAGCAGCCGGTAACCATGGTCATCCGGCTGCAGGCCCAGCACCGGCTGCGCGATCACCTGCAGCTGCGCCGGGCTGGCTGCGGCAGCCTCCTGCAGGCGCTGCTGCAGGTAGGCCGCAAAGTAGTGGCGGCATACGTAACGCTCGCCCAGCACCTCGCGCGCCTCGCCCGGGTAGGCGTTGGCGGCCATCAGGTAGTCGAGGAAATCGCCGGGCTGGTCGGCAAACGCACTCATCTTCGCCGCCGGCACGTTCAGCAGGTGCTCCGGCCACGGCGTGGCATAGGCGATGCCCTGGGCCAGCTGCGAAGCCGGTTCGAGAATGGCCAACGCCAGTGGCGCCTTGGCTTGGCGCAGTACCTGGATCGCCACCAGCACCCCGGCCGCACCACCACCGATGATTGCCAGGTCCAGTTCGCCCTTACGCGGTGAATCAGTCATGCGCCGATTGTAGGCCATCGGCGATGACGGGCCGGATTGCTGAAGCGGGCGGTTGCCGCCGTTTCACATCAACGCATCGGCCAGCCGTGCGATGCCTTCGCGGCTGCGCCGCCACGTGGGACGGCTGCGCCACTGCTGCAGGTCCAGCTGCCGCGACTCGCGCAGGTAGCCATCCTCGATCGCGCACAGCTGCTGCACCAGCGCGCGGTCGTAGCAGACCAGGCCGATTTCGGCATTCAGCGCGAATGAGCGGATGTCCATGTTGATCGAGCCGAGCACGGCGATGTCCTCGTCCACACTCATGTGCTTGGCATGCAGGAACTGCGGCTCGTACAGCGCGATGCGCACGCCGCAGCGCAGCAGCTCGTCGTAGTAGGCCTCCTGCGCCCACGAGGTCAGCCGCTGGTTGTTGCTGGCCGACAGGATCAGCTGCACCTGCACGCCGGACAAGGCCGCAATGCGCAAGGCGCTCAGCGTGGCTTCGTCGGGCACGAAATACGGGGTGACCATCACCAGCCGGCGCCGCGCCAGGTGGATCAGCGCCGCCACCGCATCGCGTGCGTTGCTGTAGGGATAGGCGGGGCCGCTGGGCAGCAGCTGGGTGGCGATGTCGTCGCTGCACTCGGGCACATCGGCGATCACGTCCAGGCGCTGGCCGGTTTCCATGTACCAGTCGCTGGCGAACACCGCTTCCAGATGCGCCACGGCCGGGCCACGCACGCGCGCCACCAGTTCGCGGTTCGGGTGGCCGGGCACGAACTGCGGGCCCGCCAGGTTCTGCGAACCGACATAGGCCACTTCGTTGTCGATCACCGCGATCTTGCGGTGGTTGCGCAGGTCCATGCGCCCGCTGCGGCGCCAGCGCAGGCCACCGGGCAGCATCGCGCGCACTTCGATGTCGCGCGCCTGCAGGCGCTTGCGATAGGCGCGCAGGCCGCGCTTGGCGCCCACCGCGTCGAGCAGCACGCGGCACTGCACGCCACGTGCAGCCGCACGCTGCAGGGCCTCGACGATCGCCTCGCCCACCGCGTCGTCGAACATCAGGTAGTACAGCAGGTGCACGCGGTCTTCGGCCTGGTCGATGTCGGCGATCAGCGTGTGCAGCGATTCGTCGTAGTCGGTCAGCAGATCGACGGCGTTGCTGTGCACCGGCATGAAGTCGCCCTGGCGCTGCACCAGCGGCACGATCTCGGCGCTGGCGGTGTCCGGCTGCGGTGTCCAGCGCAGGCGATGCTGCAGCGCCTGTTCCTCGCGGATGACCTGCGAGGCCTCGGCCTGGCGGCGGATGCGCTCGCGCGACAGCCATGGGTGGCCGAACAGCAGGTACAGCGGCAGGCCCAGCAGCGGCACGAAGCCGACCAGCAGCAGCCAGCTGCGCGCCGCCCCCGGCGTGGTGCGGGTGGGAATCCAGCACAGCGCAACCAGCCGGATCAGCCAGTCGATCAGCAGCAGGTAGGAACCCAGCAACCACTCGAACAGCATCGTGTCGCCCGTCGGGAGGTGATGGGCCATTCTGCCCACCGGCCTTTGTGGAGTCGAGCCGCGCTCGACGGCCTTCCGGTCCGACCGCACAGCAGCCGAGCGTGGGCTCGGCTCTACAGGATGGATCAATGCCGCACCGGCACCTCGCACAGCTGCCGCACCGCGTCGGCATGGCGGCGGCCGTTGAGCGCCATGCAGGCGATCGCCTGTGCGGCCCGCTCCAGCTGCGCCTCCGGCAGCGGCGACGGCGCGCCGTTGGCCAGTGCCAGATGGTGGTCGCACAGCAGCAGCGCCATGCCCTCGATGCCTTGCAGCATGCGCTGCAGGCGCAGCCAGCCCAGTTCCAGGTCCTGCCGGTGTGATGGGGTGTTCATGCAACCTCCTTCAACGGATCTGGCCACCGTGAAGGTGGCGGACGATGCGTGGTTGCAATACCGGGAACGGTAGCCACCAAACCGGCGGGCGCGAAGCCCCCACGCACCGTCCGCCAAAGAGGCAGATGGGTCGCCCGCCGTCGGCGGAGTTTTTCCGGCAACGGCGGGCGAGTTTACTGGCTACCGATTCGACGGGATTGCAAGCCCGACCGCTGCAACCGCAGCGGCTCGCCATCATGGGCACGGCAGGGCCTGTCGTTCCAATCGATTTGGAGCGCGCGAAGTGCCGGAACCGGTAGGCACAATCACTTATCGCATTCGGCCCATCGTTCCGCGCACGGCGCCATTGGCGACAGCCTGCGCGGGAAGTGTTGCAGTGCCGACCAACGGTCGGCACCCACCACGGCAATGCAGGAAGTACCCACCACCCGAATGCCAGACATGAAAAAACCCGCCACAAGGGCGGGTTTCTTCGCGGGGACCAGCAATCCTTGCGGATTACTTGATCTTGCCTTCCTTGTACAGGACGTGCTTGCGCACGACCGGATCGTACTTCAGGAATTCCATCTTCCCCGGGGTGTTCTTCTTGTTCTTGTCGGTCGTGTAGAAGTGGCCGGTACCGGCCGAGGAAATCATACGGACCTTATCGCGCTTGCCTGCCATGATGCTTTACTCCTCAGACCTTTTCGCCGCGCGCACGCAGCTCAGCCAGAACGGAATCGATGCCGTTCTTGTCGATGGTGCGCAGTGCATGCGCGGAAACACGAAGCTTGACCCAGCGGTTCTCGCTGGCCACCCAGAAACGGCGCTCGTGCAGATTCGGCAGGAAACGACGACGGGTCTTGTTGTTGGCGTGCGAGACGTTGTTACCCGTCTGCACTCGCTTGCCGGAAACCTGGCATACGCGGGACATTGCGCACCTCGATAGTAGTAGTTGTCAGCCCGTAGCCCGGGCGACGGCGGCCTCGATGGTTGCCCACCACACGTCAAGAGAATCAAAGGGTTACGCTGGCGTTGGGCGGCCGGGGACGTGCTCCCGGGGGCGCCGCCCGGTAGAAAACCGGACACAGCGAGCCGCGCATTATGCACGGGTTCAAGCACTTGCGCAAGTTACCCACAGGCGGGGCAGAACCGGCGGGGCCGGGGGGACTTCGCCAACCGGCATACTGGCCCGGATCACTGCGGAGCTTTCCATGCGGCTGCTGGCCCTGACCTACGGAACCGAAGGCGATACGCGCCCGCTGGCCATGCTCTGCCATGGGCTGATCGGCGCAGGCCACGCGGTGACACTGCTGGCCGATGGCGGCACCCTGGGCAGCGCGCAGGCCCTGGATGTGCCCCACGCGGCCCTTGAGGGCGACATCCATGACGAAGTGGTCGCTCTGGTGTCGCGTGGCAACGGTGTTGCCGCCGCCAGTTCCGGTCTGGCACGGATGGCGCTGCAGCATGTCAGCGGCTGGATGCGCCAGGCCGATGCGGCCGCAGAAGGCTGCGATGCGATTCTGACCGGCGGACTGGCGGCCTTCGTCGGCATGAGCGTGGGCGAACGCCGCGGAATGCCGGTCATGGGCACCGGCATGATCCCGCTGACCCCGACGCGGGCCTTCCGCTCTCCGTTCCTGCCGCCGGGACGCTCGCCGGGCTGGTTGAACCGCGCCAGCTATGGGCTGGTCAACGGCCTGATCTGGCGCCAGTTCCGCCAGCCGATCAACGCGGCACGCGAGCAGTCGGGGCAATCGCCGCGCCGCGCGTTGTGGTCCGGCCTGCCGATGCTCTATGGCATCTCGCCGCAGCTGATGCCGCCACCGGCGGACTGGCCGGCCGACCACATCGTCTGTGGCCAATGGCGGCTTCCTGATGCGCCGTGGACGCCCCCGGTCGATCTGCAGGCCTTCCTCGATGCCGGGCCGCCGCCGGTGTACCTGGGCTTTGGCAGCATGACCGGGTTTGATCGTGAGCGCGTGCTGCCGGCCCTGCTGCAGGCGCTCGCGCCACGCCGGGTGCTGCTGTTTCCTGGCTGGGTGGGACTGCCTGCGATGCGCTTGCCCGATTCGGTCTTCGTACTGGGGCCGACCCCACACGAAGCGCTGTTCCCGCGTTGCGCACTCGCCATCCACCATGGTGGCAGCGGCACCACGCATTCGGCCTGCCGCGCCGGCATTCCCTCGCTGGTGATGCCGTTCGCCGCGGATCAGTTCTTCTGGGCCGATCGCCTGTATCGGTTGGGCGTGGCACCGGCACCGTTGTCACCGAAGCGACTGGATGCAGCAACGCTGGCGGCAGCCATCACCTTCGTTGAAACCGACGCAACACGCGCACGCGCGGCGGCCCTGGGCGTGGCGATGAGCCATGAGGACGGGGTGGCCTGTGGCGTGGCGATGATCGAGCGCTGGTTACGGCCGGTGTAACAGCGGCCAGGCCTCAGCGCAGGTGCGGAATCACCTGCGCCAGCAGATGGGCATCCTTGAGCGCGCCGTGCAGGCCGCGCTGGCTGGGAATGCGCAGGCGCTGCAGCACATCATCCAGCTTGTTGCCCTGGCCGGGCCAGCGCCCGCGCGCCAGCTTCAGGCTGCAGGTGATGCGGCAGTGCTGGGCCAGCGTGCCGGGGATACCAGACAGACGCAGCTCGTTGTCCAGGAAGCCCACATCGAAGGTGGCGTTGTGCGCGACCATCTCGCTGCCGCGCAGGAAGTCCAGCAGTTCGGCGGCCTTGCTGGAAAACAGTGGCTTGCCCACCAGCATCGCATCACTGATGCCATGCACGCGCTGTGCGCCCCAATCGACCCTGCGCTGCGGCTGCAGGTAGGTGTGGAACTGGCGGCCGCTGAGCTGGCCATCGATCAGTTCGACGGCACCGATTTCGATCACCCGGTGCCCCAGGCGGTGGGAGATGCCGGTGGTTTCGGTATCCAGTGCGACGATGCGACTCATGCGTGGCGATGGTTCCTGTTGCGTGCCGCGATGATTTTCGCATGCCTGCCGCAGGAAGCTCCCTCTGTAGAGCCGAGCCCGCGCTCGGCTCACGCGCGAAGCGCGGGCCTTGAGCGCTGGTGCCAGAAGCAGCCGAGCGTGGGCTCGGCTCTACAGATGCGCGCGCGCGATCAGCCCAGCGCTTCCACCACCCAATCGATGAACACCCGCAACCGCTGGCTCATATGCCGGTTCGGCGGGAACATCACGTGCATCGGCATCGGCGGCAGCTGCCACTCCTGCAGCACCGGAAGCAGCTCACCACGCGCCACGTGCGGTTCGGCCATGTAGCTGGGCAGCGCCACCACGCCCAGGCCCGCCAGCGCTGCAGCCAGATAGGCATTGCCGTCGTCGAAACCGACCGTGTAGCGGCCCTGCACCTCGATGCGCTCATCGCCGCGGCGTGCAACGAACACGCGTGCGCGGCCACTGCGCGGACTGAGGAAGCTGACCATGTGGTGGTCGGGTCCTTCGAGCGCGCGCGGGTCGGTCGGCAGGCCGAAGCGCTGCACATAGCCCGGACTGGCGTGGAAACCGATCAGCAGCGCGCCGAGCGGTCGCGCCACCAGTGCCGGGTCGGCCGGGGTGCCACCCCGGATCACACAGTCGACGTTGTCGGCGATGACATCGACCTCGCGGTCACTCACGCCGATGTCCAGCTGGATCTCCGGGTAGCGCGCCTGGAACTCCGGCAGCGCCGGCACCAGCCGCAGCCGTGCGTACGGTCCGGGCACATCCACGCGCAGGCGCCCGCGCGGTTGGGCAGCCGCATCGCCCAGCCCGCCTTCCACCTCGTCCAGCTCGGCCAGCAGCCGGGCGATGCGCGGGTAATAGGCCGCGCCGTCGGCGGTGACGCTGACCCGGCGCGTGGTGCGGTTGAGCAGGCGCAGCCGCAGGTGCGCCTCCAGCTGCTGCACCAGCTGAGTGGCTGTGGTGCGGCTGATCTGCAGGGTCTGCGCCGCGCGGGTGAAGCTGCCGGTCTCCACCACTCGGGCAAACGCCCGCATCGCCTCGAAACGGTCCATGGCGCGCCATGATTGTTTGGAATTGGCGATCAATCTAGGCCGATCATCGCGGTTTATCCAGACAGCGCTGGCGCGGAGGATGGCGTTCTCTCCCACGGGATCTTTCCCATGTCACAGCGCGATGTCGTTTTCCCCGCCGGCCGCCAGGCCCTGTACGAGCGCAACCGCTACTCGCCGGCGATCCGGTCCGATGGCTTCCTGTTCGTTTCCGGCCAGGTCGGCAGCCGCGAGGACGGTTCGCCCGAGCCGGACTTCGAAACCCAGGTGCGCCGCGCCTTCGAGAATCTCAATGCGGTGTTGGCTGCCGCCGGCTGCACCTTCGATGACGTGATCGACGTGACCGTGTTCCTGGTCGATCCGGAGAAGAACTTCGAGAAGGCCTGGGCGATCGTGCCCGAGTACTGGGGCGAGGCGCCGCACCCGACCCTGACCGGTATCGGCGTGACCTGGCTGTACGGGTTCCAGTTCGAGATCAAGGTGATCGCGAAGCTGCCGTGATACGGGTAGTGCCGGCCGCTGGCCGGCAACGCGGTGGGGTCGAAAAGCGTGTCGACCAAGGTCGACACCTACCAGAGCACATGTGCGCGGCGCACCCGAACGATGTGGTGGGGTCAGAGCCCTTTCCGGAGGAAAGGGATCCGACCCCGCGCCCGGCCCAGCTGAACGGGAGATTCCGACGTATTCCCGAGGCGGCCATTGATATTGTATCCGGCGAAAACCGCTTGCTAGCCTCCCGTCCATGCGCCGGATCACCCGCCAACTGCGTACGTACCTGATGATGCTGCTGATGGCGGCATTCGTGGTCGTGCCGGTGGCCGACGTGCTGGCCTGCGCGGTCGAGCCGCACGACACCACTGCGGTGCACGTGGAAAGCAACGCCAACGATGCCGAGGGTGACAGTGACGGCAAGCACGCCGGTGCCTGCAGCCACAACCACTGCCACCACTCCAACCTGAGCCTGCCGGCCAGCACCCTCGCCGCCTTCGGTGCGCCGCTGCCGGCGCGCTGGATGAATGCCGGCGACGCGGCGACCTATGCGGTCGCCCAGGATGAATTGACGCGTCCCCCCCGGGCGTGAGTTGAGCGCGTCCCGCGATTGCGGGCTCCCGTTTCACTCACAACCGGAATCCCCCTATGTCGATCCTGACACCTCGGTCGCTGCGTGCGGCCGGGCGGGTCGTCGCCGTGTTGCTGGGCCTGGCCCCAGCGGCATCGGTGATGGCGCAAGCCGCCCCTTCCTATGACACCCTGCTTGAACGCCTGGACCAGCTGCCCGGCACCCGCGTCGGTGCGGCGCTGGCCGAGGCCGCCGATGCGCGCGCCGACCAGGCCCGCGCGTTGCCCAACCCTTCCCTCTCTTACTCCGCCGAAAACGCCTGGGGCACCGGCTCCTATGGCGGCATGGGCAGGGCCGATACCGTGCTCACCCTGTCCCAGCCGCTGGAGGTCTGGGGCCAGCGTGGCGCGCGTGTCCGTGCCGCCCGTGCCGAGGCACAGGCCGCCAACCTGCGTGGTGCCCAAAGCCGCAGCGACGTGGCCAGCCAGCTGGCGGTGGTCTATGCACAGGCGGAAAGTGCACTGCGCCGCTACACCCTGGCCGAAGAAGCCCTGTCACTGACCCGCGCCGACGCCAACGCCGTCAACGCGATGGTCAAGCAGGGCCGCGAGCCGCAGCTTCGCGCCGTGCAGGCGCAGAGCGAAGTCGCCAACGCCAGCGCCGCGCTGGATGAGGCGCAGGCCTTCCGCGATGCCGCGCTGGCCCGCCTGGCCGGTGCCGCGCTGCTGGATGCGCCGGTGCAGTCGATCGGCGACAGCCTGCTCGACCGCGCGCCGCCGTTGCCACGCGGTGCCACCGATACCGCACTGGCGGTGCGCATCGCCGAAGCCGAAGCGGATGCGGCGGGCAAGCTGGTCGACGTGGAGCGCAAGCGCGCCCTGCCCGACCTGAGCGTCACTGCCGCGCAGACCCGCTTCCGCGAGGGGGGCGAGCGTGCCTACAACCTCGGGGTCAGCCTCAGCATCCCGCTGTTCGACCGCAACCGCGGGGGCATCCGCGCCGCCAATGCCGACCGGCGCGCCGCCGAAGCGCGCCTGGACCAGCAGCGCCGCGACAGCGAGGCGGCACGCCTCTCCGCCGTAGCAGGACTGAAAGCCGCCGGCAGCCGTACCCGCGCCGCCGATGAAAGCGTGGTCGCCGCCGAAGAGGCGTATCGCCTGGCCCGCATCGGCTTCGACGCCGGGCGCATCTCGCAGCTGGAACTGCGCAGCACGCGCAGCGCCCTCATCACCGCCCGCGGCACCGCCGTGGATGCGCGCCTGTCGCGCGTCGCTGCGGAAATCGATCTTGCCCGCCTGGAAGGGCGCGTACCCTTTGTGGAGGCCCGATGACTCTCTCCCGTACTTTCCCGCTGATCGGCGGCGTGCTGCTGGCCGTGCTGCTGGCCGGCTGCGCTGGCAATGCGCAGACGCCTGCAAATGAAGACCCGGCTGCAGCCAAGGCCGGCACCGACGACGGCCATGGCCACGCGTCCGACAGCAAGGAAGCCAAGGCCGAATCCGCAAAGGCGCCCGCCGATGCGGATGAGGGTGTCGTGCAGTTGACCCCTGAGCAGATCAAGGCGTCCGGTATCGAAGTGGTCGCGATCGGTCGCGGTGGCGGCGGCTCCACGCGCCTGTCCGGCCGGGTCGAACCGTCGGTCGGTGCCCGCGCCTCGGTAGCTTCGACCGTCACCGGCCGCGTCGAACGCGTGCTGGTCGCGCCGGGCACGGCGGTGAAACAGAACCAGGCGCTGGCCATCGTGGTCAGTGGCGAGGCAGCGGTGTTCCGCGCCAATGCGCTGGCCGCATCCGCCGAGGCCGAGGCCGCACGCCTGGCCTATGGCCGCGACAAGGCGCTGGTCGACCAGGGCGTGGTCGCCCGCCAGGAGATGGAAGCCTCGCGCGCACGGTCGCTGGCGGCACAGGCCCAGGCCGCTGCCGCGCAGGCCCAGGCCGCTGCCAACGGTGCGCCCGATGCCAGTGGCCGCGTGCGCATCACCAGCCCGGTGGCCGGCATCGTCGGCAACGTGCAGGTCACTCCGGGCGGTGTGGTCGCCGCCGGCAGTGCGGTGGCCGACGTCGCCGACCCGTCGATGAACGAGCTGGTGTTCACCGCACCGCCAGCGCTGGCGGCACAGGTCATGCCCGGCATGAAGCTGGAAGTCAGCGTGCCGGGGGGCAGCTTCACCGCGACCGTCACCGGTGCGGCCGCCGATGTGCGGCAGCAGGGCGGCGTCGCGGTGATTCGCGCCACGCCGGTGGATGCGTCGCTGCCGCCGGCCGGTTCGCCGGTCTCGGCTGTGGTGGTCACCGAAGGCCAGGACGGTTCGCTCAGCGTGCCCGCCGATGCCGTGCAGAACGTTGATGGCAGCAGCGCGGTGTTCGTCGCCGTCGAAGGTGGCTTCAAGGCGCAGCCGGTGCTGGCCGGGCGCCGTGCCGGTGATCGTATCGAGATCCTCGGTGGCCTGAGCGGCAACGAGCGCATCGTCGGTGCCAACGCCTTCCTGCTCAAGGCCGAGCTGGCCAAGGGCGAAGCCGAGCACGGCCACTGAGGAGGCGACCATGTTCAAGCTGATCATTGAAACAGCGGTGCGCCACCGCTGGCTGGTGGTGTTCATGGCGGCGCTGATCGCCGCCGTGGGCCTGTTCCAGCTGGGCAAGCTGCCGATCGACGCCGTGCCGGACATCACCAACCGCCAGGTGCAGATCAACACGGTGGCCCCTGCACTGACCCCGGAGCAGATCGAACGGCAGGTGACCTATCCGCTGGAAACCGCGCTGGCCGGCATTCCCGGCCTGACCACCACGCGTTCGCTGTCGCGCAATGGCTTCTCGCAGGTCACCGCGATCTTCACCGATGCCACCGACATCTACTTCGCCCGCCAGCAGGTGGCCGAACGCATGCGCGAGGCATCGGAAGACCTGCCCGATGGTGCCTCGCCGATGCTGTCGCCGGTCACCACCGGCCTCGGCGAGGTGCTGATGTGGACAGTGGACTTCACCGCGTTCGATCCGGCCAAACTGGCCAAACCCGATGAAGCGGGCTGGCAGGCCGGCGAGGTCTACCGCACGCCGGAAGGCAACCTGCTGCGCACGCCGGAAGAGCGCGCGACCTACCTGCGCACCGTGCAGGACTGGATCATCGCGCCGCAGATGCGTTCCAGCCCGGGGCTGGCCGGCGTCGATACGGTCGGCGGCTACGTGAAGGAATACGGCGTGCATCCGGACAGCGCCAAACTGGCCGCGCATGGCCTCGGCCTGGCCGACCTGGTCACTGCCCTGCAGCGTTCCAACGTGCAGGCCGGTGCCGGCTTCGTACAGCGTGCCGGCGAGGGCCTGGTGGTACGTGCCGACGGCCTGGCGCTGACCACCGACGACCTGGCGCAGGCACCGGTGGCCACCCGCAATGGCGTGGTGGTGCGCGTGGCCGATGTGGCCACGGTGGAACTGAGCCGCGCGCCGCGGCTGGGCGCGGCCAGCCGCAACGGCCATGAAGCCGTGCTGGGTACCGCGCTGATGATCGCCGGTGGCAACAGCCGCACCGTGGCCCAGGCCGCGGCGGCGCGCCTGGAACAGGTGAACAAATCGCTGCCGGCCGACATCGTGGCCGCGCCGGTGCTGGACCGCAGCGTGCTGGTCAATTCCACCATCAAGACCGTGGCCAGGAACCTCACCGAGGGCGCGCTGCTGGTGGTGGTGGTGCTGTTCCTGCTGCTGGGCAACCTGCGTGCGGCGACGATCACCGCGCTGGTGATTCCGCTGTCGTTCCTGTTCGCAGTGATCGGCATGAACCGCTTCGGCATCAGTGGCAACCTGATGAGCCTGGGTGCACTGGACTTCGGCATCCTGGTGGACGGTGCGGTGATCGTGGTCGAGTCGACGCTGCTGATGCTGGGCCAGCGCCGCGCCGAACTGGGTCGTGCGCTGACCGCGATGGAACGGCTACGCGTGGCCGCCGATGCAGCGCTGAAAATGGCGCGACCGGCGGCGTTCGGCCAGCTGATCATCCTGCTGGTGTTCGCGCCGATCCTCACGCTGGAGGGCGTGGAGGGCAAGACGTTCCACCCGATGGCGGCCACGTTCATGCTGGCCCTCGTCGGTGCCTTCCTGTTCTCCTTCACCTTCGTGCCGGCGATGACGGCGCTGCTGGTGCGCGAGCCGAAGCTGAAGGACGGCGATGCACATGCGGACGATGGCGAGCACGAAACCAGGCTGATCCGCGTGCTGCGTGCGCGCATCGAGCCGGTGATCCGCAAGGCTGTGGCGCATCCGCGCACGGTAGTGGCCAGTGCGGTGATGATGGTGGTGGTGGGCATCGGTTCGTTCTCGCTGCTGGGCCGCGAGTTCATGCCGACGCTGGACGAAGGCAACGTGGCGATGCAGGCGTTGCGCGTGCCGTCGACGTCGCTGGAGCAGTCACTGGCCATGCAACTGGCGTTGGAAAAGGTGATTGCCAAGCAGCCGGAAGTGGAAACCGTGTTCTCGCGCACCGGTACCGCCGAGGCGGCCATCGACCCGATGCCGACCAACATTTCCGACAGCGTGATCGTGCTGAAGCCGCGCAAGGACTGGCCCGATCCGACGCTGGCCAAGGACGCGCTGGTGGCCCGCTTCGAAACGCTGGCTGGGCAGCAACTGGGCAACAGCTTCGAGTTCAGCCAGCCGATCGAGCTGCGCTTCAACGAGCTGATTTCCGGCGTGCGTACCGACCTGGCCGTAATGATCTTCGGCGATGACTTCAGCCAGCTGCAGAAGGTGGCCGACCAGGTGGCGCTGAAGCTGCGTGCGGTGAACGGCGCGGCCGACGTGCGGGTGGAGCAGATCTCCGGCCTGCCCACGCTCAACGTGGCCATCGACCACGTGGCGGCGGCGCAGTACGGGCTGACTGCGGCGGATGTGAGTGATGCGCTGTCCACCGGCATCGGCGGTACCGCGGCGGGCAAGATCTTCGAAGGCGACCGCCGCTTCAACGTGGTGGTGCGCCTGGATGATGCCGCGCGCAACGATCCGGATCAGTTGGCGTCGCTGCCGATCGCCACGCCATCAGGGCTGGTGATTCCGCTGTCGTCGGTGGCGCGCATCACGGTCAGCGAAGGGCCGAACCAGATCAGCCGCAACAACGGCAGCCGCCGCGTGGTGGTGCAGGCCAACGTGCGCGGCCGCGATCTGGGCGGCTTCGTCGGCGAGGCGCAGGCCGCGGTGGCCGACGTGGCGCTGCCGCCGGGTGCCTACCTGACCTGGGGCGGTCAGTTCGAGAACCTGCAGCGCGCCGAGAAGCGGCTGGCGACGGTGGTACCCGTTGTGTTCCTCCTGATCGGCAGCCTGCTGTTCATGGCCCTGCGCAGCGGCAAGGAAGCCATTCTGGTGTTCAGCTGCGTGCCGTTGGCGCTGGTCGGCGGCATCCTCGCGCTGCTGCTGCGGGGCATGCCGTTCTCGGTGTCGGCGGCGGTCGGCTTCATCGCCGTTTCCGGCGTGGCCACGTTGAACGGCCTGGTGCTGATGCAGGCGATCCGCGAGCGCCTGGACGCCGGTGACCTGCCGCTGCAGGCAGCGATCAACGGTGCCTCCAGCCGCATCCGCGCGGTGCTGACCACGGCACTGGTGGCAATCGTCGGCTTCATCCCGATGGCGATTGCCAGCGGTTCCGGTGCGGAGGTGCAGAAGCCGCTGGCGACGGTGGTGATCGGTGGCCTGATCACCGCCACCGTGCTGACCCTGCTGGTGCTGCCGACCTTCGCTGCACGGGTGGCCAAGCCGCGGGCGGTGGGCTGAGCTGAGAGGGGGTCGGAGCCCTTTCCGCGGGAAAGGGATCCGACCCCGTGACCGGGTCGGATTGCCGGCCAGCGGCCGGCACTACCCGGTAACGGTCAGGCCTTCTTGCGCTCGGCGATGTAGGCCTGGATCTGCTGTTCCAGCACCGGCAGCGGCACCGAGCCCTGCTTGAGCAGGGTGTCGTGGAAGCCCTTGATGTCGAACTTGTCGCCCAGCTCCTTCTCCGCCTGCGCACGCAGGCGCACGATGGCGATCTCGCCCAGCTTGTAGCTCAGCGCCTGGCCCGGCCAGGAAATGTAGCGGTCCACTTCAGTGGTCACTTCATGCTCGCTCAGCGCGGTGTGGTCACGCAGGTAGGCCAGCGCCTGCTCGCGGCTCCAGCCCTTGCTGTGCACGCCGGTGTCGATCACCAGGCGCGCGGCGCGCCACATCTCGTAGGTCAGGCGGCCGAAATCCTCGTACGGGGTTTCGTAGATGCCCATCTCCACGCCCAGCTTCTCGCAGTACAGCGCCCAGCCTTCGCCGTAGGCGGAGATGTAGGCGTTGCGGCGGAACTCGGGCAGGTTCTTCTGTTCGGCGGCGATCGCGCCTTGCAGCGAATGGCCCGGATCGGACTCATGCAGGGTCAGCGCCGGCAGGTTGTACAGCGGGCGCGACGGCAGGTTGTAGGTGTTGAGCCAGTAGGTGCCCATGCCACCGCGGCCGGCGGTCCAGAACGGGGCGATGTCCGGCGGCACCGGCACGATGGTGAAGCGTGCGCGCGGCAGCGTCATGTACTTGCCCAGCTGGCCATCGGCCCGCTTGGAGATCCACGCGGCGCGCGACAGCAGCTCTTGCGGTGTCTTGGCGTAGAACTGCGGATCGGTACGCAGGAAGGTCAGGAACTCGGCGAAGCTGCCCTTGAACTTCACCTGCCTGATGATGTCGTTCATCTCCTTCTGGATGCGTGCGACTTCCTCCAGGCCGATGCGATGGATCTCGTCCGGCGACAGGTCCAGCGTGGTGTACTCGTGGATCTGCTGCCGGTAGTACGCCTTGCCATCGGGCATCGCTTCGGCGGCCAGGGTGGTGCGCGCCTGCGGCACGTACTCGTTGACGAAGAAGGTGCGCAGCTGCTGGAACGCCGGCACCACCTTGCCGCTGATCGCCGCGCGCGCCTGCGCCTGCAGCCTGGCCTGCTCGGCGGCCGGGATGGTGCTGGGCAGTTTCTTGAACGGCGCGTACAGCGGCGATTCGGTCGGGTCCTTCAGCTCGGCGACGGTGGCGATGGACACTTCGCGGCCATCCAGCACCGCGCGCGGCACGCTGAAGCCGCGCTTCAGGCCAGCGCGCATGTTCTCGGTCTGCTGGCCGAAGTAACGCGGCACGTCGTTCAGCCGTGCGATGTAGTTCTGGTAGTCCTGCACGGTCTTCATCTCGCGCCGGGCCATGAAGGACAGGTTGGACCAGAACGAGGAATCGGCGTTGAACGGCATTTCGTAGCCGCGCAGGCGCGTCTCTTCGGCCAGGTTGAACACCTGGTCGTGGTAGATCGCGTAGTTGACCTGGTTGTCCGGCGACAGGGTCTTCGGGTCGATCTTCTTCAGTGCGGCCAGGGTCTCGTCCCACACCTTCAGGCGTGCCTGCTGCGCGGCCGGGCCGACGTCAGGCATGCGGGTGGCGTTGGCCGGAGCGTCCTCGTCCTCGCTGGCCTCGCCACCTCCCTGCTGGCGCCACTTCCACTCCTTCTCGTACAGCGCGCGGAAGGCGGCGTCGGCAGGCGATTCGGCGGCCACGCTGGCCGGTGCGGCGGTGGCGGCGGGTGTGGCCACGGCCACGGCGGGGGCGGACAGGGCGAGCAGCAGGGCGACGGCAAGACGGGTTTTCACGAGCACAGGTTCCCGGGAAGGCAGGCCCCGATCATGGCACCGCCCACGGTCCAAGGCATGGGACGAAGGTCCTGCTTGCAGCGCAGGCAGGACCGGGAACCGGCCGCAAGTAGGGGCCCCAGCGCCGGAGGCGCGTGGTAGAGCCGACTGGGTAGAGCCGACCGTTAGTCGGCTGCTCTTCCGCCAGACGCGGCAAAGCCCGCGCTCAGCGCGAAAGTCGACTGACAGTCGACTCTACCCACGGCAGACCGCATCCCGGCGCAGCCTCAGTGGCTGGCCCTGTCGCGCTTCCAGCCGCGGTGCTTGATGTCCAGGTGCAGGCTGTACAGGGCGGTAAACGCCGGGAACAGGTTCTGCAGCACGCCCACCGAGTCCTGCTTGGCCGAGAACAGGAAGTAGCTCAGCGTCATCAGGCTGCCGATCACGCTCATGTACCAGAACAGGCGCGGGATGACGGGCTTGCCGGCGCGCTTGGAGGCGATGAACTGGACCAGCCAGCGGCCGCCGAACATCAGTGCGCCGGTGTAGCCGATCAGCTTCCAGCCGGTCACATGCAGGCCGGTCCAGTACAGCCAGGTCAGGGGCTGATCCAGCCAGTGCAGCTCCAGATCCATCAGCGCTCCTCCACCGCGGTGCGCTTGCTTCGGGTGATCAGCCAGGCCACGCCACGCAGGTCGCGGATGCCGACCAGCGCGCGGCCGAGGTTGTTGTACTTGGACACCCCGGCGGTACGGTGGCGGTGGTTGACCGGCACGCTGGTGGTCTTCCAGCCGGCACGCTGCATCAGCGCCGGCAGGTAGCGGTGCATGTGGTCGAAGTACGGCAGGTCGAGGAACGCGCTGCGTTCGAACAGCTTGATGCCGCAACCGGTATCGGGCGTGTCGTCGCGCAGCATGCGCGCACGGATGGCGTTGGCCCACTTGCTGGCCCAGCGCTTGCTGCCGCTGTCCTGGCGGTTGACGCGCCAGCCGGCGAACAGCTTCACCTGCGCGTCGGCGGCGTCGCGTGCAGCGAGCAGCTTGGGAATATCGGCCGGATCATTCTGGCCATCGCCATCCAGGGTGGCGATCCACGGCGCCCGCGCATGCTTGACACCGGTCCGCACGGCGGTGCTCTGCCCGCTCTGGTTCACATGGTGCAGCACGCGCAGTTCCGGGGTGGTCGCCTTCAGTCCCTGCAGCACCGCCAAGGTGTCATCGCGCGAGTGATCGTCGATGTAGACGATCTCGAACGGCAGCCGGCCACGCAGCGCGGCGGTGATTTCGGCGACCAGCGGGGCGACATTGTCGCGCTCGTTGAATACCGGGACGACGACGGAAAGCTCGGGTTGGCTCATAAGGCACTCGGCCAAAGGGGGGACAAAGACCGCGCATTCTCCGAAACCGAGGTTATCCGAAGATGAACCCGGCGGCGTGAGGATCCGTCCTCAGGCGCGATCGCCAAAATACTCGCGGCACCACTGCACCACAGGCGGCAGACCTTGTTCGATCGGGGTCACCGCATCGAAGCCGAAAGCGTCATGTGCGCGCCGGGTATCGGCCATCGTGCGCACCATGTCGCCGGGCTGCATGGGCTTGTAGACCTTCTGCGCAGGGCGGCCGGCGGCCTGCTCGATCACGCTGATGAAGCGCTCCAGCTCGACCGGCGTATGGTTGCCGAGGTTGAACACCCGGTGCGGCACCGGACCGTCGGCCGGATGCGCGAGGGCGCCGAGGATACCGGAGACGATGTCGGAGACATGTGTGAAATCGCGCTGCATGCGGCCTTCGTTGAACACGTCGATCGGCCGACCGGCCAGCACTGCGCGCGAGAACAGCAGCGGTGCCATGTCCGGCCGGCCCCACGGGCCATACACGGTGAAGAAGCGCAGCCCGGTGGCATGCAGGCCGTACAGCTGCGCGTAGGTGTAGGCCATCAGCTCGTTGGCCGCCTTGGTCGCCGCGTACAGCGAGCGCGGCTGGTCCACGCGCTGGTCTTCGGAAAACGGCGGCGTGGCCGAATCGCCGTAGACCGAACTGCTGGAGGCATACACCAGGTGCTGCACGCCACGGTGGCGGCACAGCTCGAGCATGTTGACGAAGCCGACCAGATTGCTGTCGACGTAGGCATGCGGGTTTTCCAGCGAATAGCGCACGCCGGCCTGCGCGGCCAGGTGGATCACCGCGGTCGGCTTCACCTCGTCGAACAGTGCGGCCAGGCCCTGCTGGTCGGTCAGGTCCAGGGTGCGCAGGTCAAGCGCCGGACACAGCGCGGCCACGCGGTCACGCTTGATCTGCGGGTCGTAGTAATCGTTGAAGTTGTCCAGGCCGACCACGGCCTGGCCGGCCTCCAGCAGCGCGCGGGCGGTGTAGGCACCGATGAAGCCGGCAGCGCCGGTGAGCAGGATGGTCATGGCAGGGGCCTGGGAACGAAGTTCAGGCCCCTGATGTTACCGGTCTCAGAACAAACCGAAACGCTTCTTCGCCACGTTGGTGCGGCCGGGCTCGATCAGATCGTTGATCTGTTTCGCATCGAAGCGGTCGAGCAGGGCGTCGGCGCCCTTCTTCAGCTTCAGATCCATCTCTTCGGGGTACAGCGGAACCAGGCTCATGAAGCTGATGGTCCTGCCATCCTCCAGCTCCAGCGTGGCGAAGTCCTCCGGGGCGGTCACCGGCGGCAGCACGATGGCACCGTCGAAACCCACGCCCGGCGCATAGGGCTCGCTGGGATGGCCGTTGGGAATGGTGTGGCCGAAGCCCAGCCAGGTGTCGTACTCGTGCGGCAGCCGCGCCATGCCCTTCAGCAGGCGCACCGGCCAGTAGTTGCGCTCATCCTCGAAGGCGTCCTGGGACATCGGCCAGTCGGCCGGCAGGGTCACCATCAGTTCCATGTAGCGCGGCACGTCCGCATCCACCTCGGCGGGCACGGTCATCGGCAGGTCACTCATGCCGGAAGTGACCAGGCGCAGGTACGGGCAGTGGTCATTGGCCGGCACCACGTGCACGTCGATGTGCACCAGGTCGGAGATGATTTCATGGAAGACACCGGACACCGGGCCCAGATGGCGTTCGATGTGGGCACTGATCGCCTCGATGTGCCGTTCTTCGCCGATGGCGAGCACGAAGTCCTTCTCACGGCGGTGTACCAGTATCTGGGTGCCGTCCGGGCTGACGTCCTCGTAGTCGTTGCTCATGTCCTGCTCCCTGGATGAGGCCACGGGCCGGAAGGCAGTGCATTCCCCCGGCGCGCGTGGCAGTGCGTTCCCTGTCATTCGCCGGGCGCGGCAGGAACAGGCCGCCCCCCCGACGCGGCGCCGGGCTCAGCCCTGGCGCGTGCGCAGTTTTTCCAGCACGCCGTCCAGGGTGTCCAGGTCGGTGTAGTGGATGATCAGCTTGCCCTTGCCGCCACGGCCGTGGCTGATCGCCACCTTGGCGCCGAGCGCTTCGGACAGCTCGGTTTCCAGCGAGGCAATGTCGGCCTGCTGCACCTTCGGCGTGGCCACCGGACGGCTGCTCGGCACCTTGCCGGCGGCGAAGGCCTGCGCGCGCCGCTCGACCTCACGCACCGACCAGCCTTCGTCGGCCGCTTCCTGGGCCAGCTTGCCGGCCAGTTCGGGGGCCAGGGTCAGCAGCGCGCGGGCGTGGCCCATTTCCAGGCGGCGGGTTTCCAGCAGCAGGCGGATCGCCACCGGCAGTTCCAGCAGGCGCAGCAGGTTGGACACCGCCGCGCGCGAGCGGCCGACGGCCTCGGCGGCCTCGGCATGGGTCAGGGTGAACTCGCTGATCAGGCGCTGCAGCGCTTCGGCTTCTTCCAGCGGGTTGAGGTCTTCGCGCTGGATGTTCTCGATCAGCGCCATCGCGATGACGGTGCGGTCTTCCAGCTCGCGCACCACCACCGGCACTTCGTCCAGCCCGGCCAGCTGCGATGCGCGCCAACGGCGTTCACCGGCGACGATTTCGTAGTTGCCCGCCGGCAGCTGGCGCACCAGGATCGGCTGGATCACGCCCTGCGACTTGATCGAGTCGGCCAGCTCGGACAGCTTGCCCTCGTCCATCTCGCGGCGCGGCTGGTACTTGCCCGGCTGCAGCTGGCCGACCGGCAACTTGCGCAGCACTTCACCCGGCAGCGGCTCGATCACCGCGGTGGTGGCCTGCACCTGGCTGACCGCGCCTTTCGGGCCCAACAGCGCATCCAGACCACGGCCGAGGCCTCGCTTCTTGGCTGCCGGCTTGCTGCTGGTCATCAGACGATCTCCACGGCCTTGCCGGCCTTGTTGCGTTCGTTGTTGCGGCGGATGATCTCGCCGGCCAGGCCCAGGTAGGCCACGCCACCGCGCGAGGCACGGTCGTAGCCGACGATGCTCTGGCCATGGCTGGGTGCCTCGGCCAGGCGCACGTTGCGCGGCACGATGGTGCGGAACACGCGATCGCCGAAGTGCTCGGTGAGCTCGGCCGACACCGCGTTGGCCAGGTTGTTGCGCACGTCGAACATGGTGCGCAGCACGCCTTCGATCTCCAGCGCCGGATTGAGGTTGGCACGCAGCGCTTCGATGGTTTCCACCAGCGCGCTGAGGCCTTCCAGGGCGTAGTACTCGCACTGCATCGGCACGATCACCGAATCGGCGGCGGCCAGCGCGTTGAGCGTCAGCAGCGACAGCGCCGGCGGGCAGTCGATCAGGATGTAGTCGTACTCGTCGCGGATCGGTGCCAGCGCGCGCTTCAGCCGCTGCTCGCGCTCGCTCTGCGCCATCAGCTGGATCTCGGCGGCGGTCAGGTCGATGTTGCCGGGCAGCAGGTCGTAGCCTTCGGCGGTCTGCACGCGTACATCGGCGGCGCTGGACTCGCCCAGCAGCAGATCGTAGGTGGAGGCGGCCAGCTCACGCTTGTCCACGCCACTGCCCATGGTCGCGTTGCCCTGCGAATCCAGGTCGACCAGCAGCACGCGCTTGGGTGCGTTGGCCAGGGAAGCGGCCAGGTTGACGGCGGTCGTGGTCTTGCCGACGCCACCCTTCTGGTTGGCGATGGCGATGATGCGGGCCATGCGGGTGTGCCTCGTCGACGTGTGCTGGGACCGGTCATTATGCGTACAACCGGCCCCTTGCGGAAATCGTGGATCGCCAACCCGTTGTTGCACAAGGGGCTGGCGGCGGGAATCAGGGGCCTGTAACAGTGACAAGGTGGCGTTCGCCGGCCAGGCCGGGCACGCTCAGCGGGGTCACCTCACGCACCTGCCAGCCGGCCGGCAGGTCCGCGATCTCCTCATGCGGGTAGACGCCCTTCATGGCCAGCAGCACGCCGCCGGGCCGCAGCAGGTGGCCACCGACGCGGACGATGCCGGCCAGGGTGTCCATCGCGCGGGCGGTCAGCTGGTCATAACGGCCGGCCTCGTCCAGCGCCTCGGCGCGCGATTCGGCCACGCGGGCATTGCCCAGGCCGAGCTGGCGCACGGCCTCGCGCATGAAGCGCGCCTTCTTGCCATTGCTCTCGACCAGGGTCACCTGCAGGCCCGGGCAGGCGATCGCCAGCGGGATGCCGGGCAGCCCGGGCCCGGTGCCGAGGTCGGCCAGGCTGCCATCGGCCACGAACGGCTGCATCGCCAGCGAGTCGAGCAGGTGGCGGGTGACCATCTCCTGCGGGTCGCGGATGGCGGTGAGGTTGTAGGTGCCGTTCCAGCGGTGCAGCAGGGCCAGGTAGCGCAGCAGCGGCGGCGCCAGCGCGGCATCCAGGCCCATGCTGGCCAGGCCCTGTTCCAGCGTGGCAGCCACGCTGGCGGGAAGTGGGTGTTCGCTCATGCCGGCATTATCGCCGGTTTTGCGCGCTGATTCCCCGCCTCAGTGCGGATACCAGGCCAACGCCGCCCGGAACTCACCGGTGGCCTGCCATTCGTGCAGGTGCCAGCGCGCGGCCTCGCCCAGTTCCGGGTCGCACCAGCGCAGGTGCAGGGCGCCATCGGCCCCCGGCGCCAGCTGCAGGCGGTGCAGGCCGAACGAAATGCCCTGGCCGTGCGCCTTCAGCACCGCTTCCTTGGCGCACCACACGCGGAAGAACCAGTGTTCGCGGTCGGCCTGGTCCAGACTTTCCAGCCAGGCCACCTCCTCGGGGTGGAAGAAGCGCTGCACGATCTCCAGCAGGCGGGCCCGCGGCCGCAGCAGCTCCAGGTCCACCCCCAACCGCACGCCTTCGCCCAGCGCCACCAGCAGCACCTCGCCGCTGTGGCTCCAGCCGGTGCCGTAGTGGGCCAATGCGCCGCTCAGTTCCGGCCGGCCCTTGTCATCGCGGACCAGCGGCAGCGTCTCCGGGTCGGCCCCGAGGGCCTGCGCCAGCACCTGGCGTGCCTGCGGTTCGCCGCGATGGCCGGGCACATGCGGGCGCCGCCAGACCGTCACCGGACCAAAGCGCCACGGGCCGTCGAGGGTGGCTGGCAGGCTCATGCGCACGCGCCCGTCACACGATTGCACGACGGGTTCACGGCCCTGCGCGTCAACTGGTCACCGTTCCCCACCGGAGGTTCGATCATGGGCATCATCATCTGGCTGATCGTCGGCGGCATCGTAGGCTGGCTGGCCAGCATCATCATGAAGCGCGATGGCCAGCAGGGCATCATCCTCAACATCGTGGTCGGCATCGTCGGCGCGCTGATTTCCGGCTGGCTGTTCGGCGGCGGCATCAACGAGGCGATCACCCTCCGCACGTTCCTGTTCTCGCTGATCGGTGCAGTGATCCTGCTGGCGATCGTCAACCTGTTCACCCGCAAGAGCATACGCTGACGCGGCGGTAGCGCCGGCCGCTGGCCAGCGGGCCTTTCAGAACGGGCCCGGCGATGCCGGGCCCCGTTCGTTCAACCGATCTGCACCCACGCCGGCGCATGGTCGCTCGGGCGTTCCCAGGTGCGCGGCTCGCGGTCGATGCCCGAAGCCACCGCACCGCTCTTCAGCGCATCGGAGACCAGGGTCAGGTCGATGCGCAGGCCCAGGTTGCGGCGGAAGCCCGCCGCACGGTAATCCCACCAGCTGAAGGTGCCCGCCTCGTCGTTGTGCAGGCGGAAGCCATCGTGCAGGCCCAACTGCAGCAGCTTGTTGAGTGCGCCGCGCTCGGCGGTGGAGGTCAGGATGTGGTTGTCGTTCCACACCTCCGGATCGTGCACGTCGCGTGCGTCCGGGGCGATGTTGAAATCGCCCATCACGATCAGCTTCGGGTGCCGCTGCAGTTCTCCGGCGATCCAGGCATGCACCGCTTCCAGCCAGCGCAGCTTGTAGTCGTACTTGTCGGTGCCGATGTCCTGGCCGTTGACCACATACAGGTTGATCACCCGCAGGTCGCCGAAGGTACCGGCGATGACACGCTTCTGTTCGTCCTCGAAACCGGGAATGCCGATCTGCACGTCCTGCGCCGGCTCACGCGACAGCAGCGCCACGCCGTTGTAGGTCTTCTGGCCGGCGAACACGCTGCGGTAGCCCGCGCCGATCAGTGCCGAATCGGGGAACTTGTGGTCCTCCAGCTTGGTTTCCTGGATACCGACGATGTCCGGGCCGAAATCCTTGAGCCACTGCTCCAGGTGCGGCAGGCGGACATTGAGCGAATTGACGTTCCACGAGGCGATTTTCATGGGGCCATTCTACCCGGGCCAGCTTTGGTAGACGCCAACCTGGGTTGGCGCATGGCCGCCCCCGTGCCAACCAAGGTTTGCACCCACCGGTAGCGCCGGCTGCTGGCCGGCAACCCCATGAACCGTCGGCAGGACCCCGCAGTTGCCGGCCAGCGGCCGGCACTACCGAAGCAGCAGCTTCAACAACCCCGCAATCTTCGAATACGGCGGCCGCAGCCGGTCGCTGGCCGCCCAGCGCGACTGCCACAGCACCGGCAGCCGCTTGCTCATCGCGTCGAACCCGGCCCGCCCGTGGTACGCGCCCATGCCGCTGGCCCCCACCCCGCCAAACGGCAGGCCATCGGCGGCGAAGTGCAGCAGCGTGTCGTTCACCGTCACCCCGCCGGCCACCACCTGGCCGAGGATACGCTCCACCGTCGCCGTGTCGTGGCTGAAGGGATACAGCGCCAGCGGCCGGTCGCGGGACAGCACGTCAGCCAGCGCCGCCTCCAGGTCCGGGTAGGCCCGCACCGGCAGAATCGGCCCGAAGATCTCCTCGCGCATCAGGTCCAGGTCGTCCGGCGGGTCCAGCACCACGGTGGGCACCAGCAGGCGCTCGCGGTCGGCGCGCGCGTCATCCACCTGCGCCAGCGGAATCACCGGCACCCCGCACTCGCGCGCCTGTGCCAGGTAGCCCTGCAGGCGCTGGTACTGGCCCTCGTTGATGATGCGTGTGTAGTCGTCGGCATTGCTGAAGTCGCCATAGCGCTCGCGCACCTGCTGCTGCAGCGCCTGCACGAACTCCCGCTGGCGCGCGGTATCGATCAGCACGTAATCCGGCGCGATGCAGGTCTGGCCAGCGTTGAACCATTTGCCGGTGGCCAGCCGCGCAGCGGCTTTATCCAGCGGGAAATCGCGACAGACAATCGCCGGCGACTTGCCGCCCAGCTCCAGGGTCAGCGGTACCAGATGCTCGGCCGCGGCGGCCATCACCTTGCGGCCAACGGCCGTCGAGCCGGTGAACAGCAGATGGTCCAGCGGCAGCGACGACACCGCCGCGGCCACATCCGCCCCGCCCTGCACCACCGCCACCCGATCGGGCGGGAACACACTGGCCAGCAGATCGGCCAGGAACGCACTGGTGCGCGGCGTGTGTTCCGAAGGCTTCAGCAGTACGTGGTTGCCCGCAGCGATGGCGGTGGCCAAAGGCACCAATGCCAGCGTGACCGGGTAGTTCCAGGGCGAGATCACCCCGACCACGCCCAGCGGCGTCGGCCGCAGCTGCGCGCGCGCCGGCCACAGCCGCCAGCCGGCACCCACGCGTTGCGGCTTCGACCAGCGCCGCAGGTGGCGGCGCAGGTGGTCAATGGCCGACAGCACGCTCATGCCGTCGGCCAGCTTCGATTCGGTGTGGGCGCGGTGGCCGAAGTCTTCGGCGATGGCCGTGGCCATCTCGTCCAAACGTGGCTTCAGCGCTTCGCGGAGGCGATGCAGGTCTTTCTCGCGCTGGTCCAGCGACGGGCGCTGCGACTGCCAGGCGCTGCGCAGGGTGTGCAGGATGGCGGGGAGGTCGGCTGGGGCGGTGGTGGTCATGGGCCGACTATACGGGGTGCTGCGCAACGCCATGGTAGTGCCGGCCGCTGGCCGGCAATGGGTTCATGTCTGCGGAGATTCATGGGGTTGCCGGCCAGCGGCCGGCACTACCGGAATGCGAGCCGAGTGGGCACGGTCCACAAACAGAAAGGCCGCGGTCTGCACCGCGGCCTTCCCTTCACTGCACGCAACCCACCGGTTATTGGGTGATATCCACGTTCTTGGTCTCGCGCAGGAACAGGCCGCCGATCACCACCGACATCAGTGCGATCGCAATCGGGTACCACAGGCCGTAGTACAGGTTGCCGGTACCGGCCACCAGCGCGAACGAGATCGCCGGCAGGAAGCCACCGAACCAGCCGTTGCCGATGTGGTACGGCAGCGACATCGAGGTGTAGCGGATGCGGGTCGGGAACAGTTCCACCAGGTAGGCGGCGATCGGGCCGTAGACCATGGTCACGTACAGCACCAGCAGCCACAGCATGAAGATGGTGCCGGCGATGTTGATGCGCGCACCATCAGCCTTGGCCGGGTAGCCGGCGGTGGTCAGCGCGGTCTTCAGTTCCGCACCGAACGCATCGGCCTTGGCCTTGCCTTCTTCCTTGGTCAGGCCGGCGGCCTCATACGAGGTGACGCTGGCGCTGCCCACATTCACCATCGCCAGCGAGCCGGCGGCGGCGGGCTGCACGTCGTACGGCACACCGGCCTTGGTCAGCGCAGCGGTGGCCACGTCGCAGGAGCTGGTGAACTTGCGCAGGCCCACCGGATCGAACTGGAACGAGCAGGTGGCCGGATCGGCGACGACCAGCGCCGGCGAGCTGCTGCGGGCTTCTTCGATGGCCGGGTTGGCGAAGTGGGTCAGGCCCTTGAAGATCGGGATGTAGGTGATGGCCGCCAGCAGGCAGCCGGCCAGGATGATCTTCTTGCGGCCGATGCGGTCGGACAGCCAGCCGAAGAAGATGAAGAACGGCGTGCCCAGTGCCAGCGCTGCGGCGATCAGCAGGTAGGAGGTGGTGGCATCGACCTTCAGCATGCTGCTGAGGAAGAACAGCGCGTAGAACTGTCCGCCGTACCAGACCACGGCCTGGCCAGCCGCTGCACCGAGCAGGACCAGCAACATCAGCTTCAGGTTGCCGCCCTTCAGGCTGTCGCGGAACGGGGTCTTGGAGCCCTTGCCTTCAGCCTTCATCTGCTGGAACAGCGGCGATTCGCTCAGCTGCAGCCGGATCCATACCGAAATGCCCAGCAGCAGGATCGACACCAGGAACGGAATGCGCCAGCCCCAGGCCTCGAACGCCTCGTTGCCCAGGGTCATGCGGCAGGCCAGGATGATCAGCAGCGACAGGAACAGGCCCAGCGTGGCGGTGCACTGGATGAAGCTGGTGTACAGGCCGCGCTTGTCGTCCGGTGCGTGCTCGGCCACATAGGTGGCGGCACCGCCGTACTCGCCGCCCATCGCCAGGCCCTGGGCCAGGCGCAAGATGATCAGGATCACCGGTGCGGCAAACCCGATCGAGGCGTAGTTGGGCAGCACGCCGACCAGGAAGGTCGAGATGCCCATGATCAGGATGGTGACCAGGAAGGTGTACTTGCGGCCGATGCGGTCGCCGAGGCTGCCGAAGAAGGCCGCGCCGAACGGACGCACGAAGAAGCCGGCGGCGAACGCCAGCAGGGCGAAGATCATGCCCGTGGTTTCATTGACGCCACTGAAGAACTGCTTGGCGATGATGGCTGCGAGCGAGCCGTACAGGAAGAAGTCATACCACTCGAACACCGTGCCGAGGCTCGATGCGAAGATGACCTTCTTGTGGCCCTTGGTCAGGGTGCCCGCCGCATGGTGCGGGCTTGATGCAGTGCTGGACATGGGACGCTTTCCCTCTGTAGGTGCCGACCGCCGGTCGGCACTCAATCTCGGTAGGTGCCGGTCACTGGACCGGCTCCGCTTTGGGGGTGCCGGTCACTGGACCGGCTCCGCTTTGGGTAGGTGCCGGCCGCTGGCCGGCACGCTCTTAGAAGCTGTACTTCGTAGTGAACTGCAATCGGGTGATGTCACCCTTGTTGCCGTTCTCCACTTCGCGACGGCCATACATCAGCTCGGCGCCGATATCGACCTTGGGCAGCGGCGAATAGAAGATGTTGCCGCGGATGCTCTGCACGCTCTTGGTCACCAGCGGGCCGAGGATGCTGTCGTTGTCGTAGTCGCTGCGCGCGTAGATCAGGTTGGTGCGCAGCTTCGGCGAGAACGCATGCCGCCAGCCGACATAGCCGGCCAGCACGCCGGTCGGGTTGAGCTCGTCGCGGGCCACGTCGTAGGCACTGTCGGCAGTGATGCCCAGGCCAATGTAGCGGGCGATGCCTTCGCCACCGGTCAGCTGGTAATGCAGCGAATCGCTGTCACCCATCACCCACTTGCCGCCCAGCGTCAGGCCGCCGGCCACCTTGTCGGCCTTCGCGCCGGTCGCCTGGTTGTCGACCTTCAACTGGCGGACGATGCCGCCGACACCGAAGGTTCCCCAGTCGCCCTTCCAGCCATAGCGCATGGTCAGATCGGGCAGGCTGCCACGATCGGAGTTGGCGCTGGCGTTGGTCCAGGCGCCGGTGACCGGATTGCGGGTACCGGTGAGGGTGGTGGTTTCCGGGTTTTCCAGCGCGACGCTGAAGCCGCCCTGGGTGTAGCGCACCTGGGCCTGGCGCACGAAGATCACGCCGTCGGTGGGGCCGACGAAGTCGACCGCTTCCGGCAGTGCGGCCGCGTCCATGAAGTTGGACCAGGTCTGGCCGGCCAGCCAGTTGTTCCAGTACATGTAGGCGTGGCGCAGGGTCACGCCATAGGTGTTGGTGGCGGTCTGGTTGCCCAGCGAGTTGCCGAAGAAGTCCATCTCGAAGAACGCACCGGCCTTGTTGCCCGATTCGCTGACGTTGTCGATGCCCAGGTTGAAGCGCGAGAACTTGGCATGGGCGTTGAAATCGGTGCCCGAGCGCTTGCCGCTGCCGCCGGCGCCTTCCACCGGGGTCTGGCCCGGCAGGTACAGCGAACGGCCGGTGGCGTCGTCGGCCAGCTGGCCATCGCTGGTCTGGGTGGCCAGGAAGTCGGCCTTGATGAAGCCGCCGATCTTGACCGTGGTGCCCGGTGCCGCGCCCGGGGTGAGGGTGGTGACCTGGATCGGCTGCTTCCCGGCCGGCACCTGTGCGACCGGTTTCTGCCCGGCCTGCACCGTGCGCACTTCGGTTACCGCCTGCTGGGTCTGGCTGATCTGGGTCTGTTGTTGTTGCTGCGAAGACAGCAGCAGCTGGACCTGGCGTTCCAGTTCGGCAACGCGTGCTTCCAGTGCCTTCTCTTTGGCGGTCTCTGCGAACGCCATGCCCGGTGCGACCAGGGCGACCAGCAGGCAGGCCGCCAAAGGTGTGCGCACGGCTTTCAACGTACGGTGGCTCATGTTGCCCTCTCTCCCAAGTGGCAAGGTGATGCCGCGCGTGGGGCACGGTCGAGCCGAGACTGCGGGGCGATTATGTATAGCGGCTATTCGCCATTGGTCGAACCCGGCCCTGCAAGGCGCTCACTTTCGACCATGGTCTAACCAGGGTGGTGACGCGGCCGGGGGTGGATGGGGCAAACTGAAGGGGATCGGTCGTTGCGATGCTGCGACCGCACATACAAAGTCAACGTGCAAGTGAGGGTGCCATGGCTGATATCTACCCCGTCGATCCGCAGTTCGCCGCCAAGGCACGCATCGACAAGAAGACCTATGAACAGCAGTACCAGGCGTCGGTGGCCGATCCGGATGGATTCTGGGGCAAGGCGGCCGAGCGCCTGCAATGGATGCGCAAGCCGACGAAGATCAAGAACGTCAGCTATGACCTGTCCGACTTCCGCATCAAGTGGTTCGAGGATGGCGAGCTCAATGCCAGCGTGAACTGCCTGGATCGCCAGCTCGAGACGCGCGGCGACAAGACCGCCCTGTTGTTCGAGCCGGATGGCCCGGATGCACCGGCCCAGCACGTGACCTATCGCGAGCTGTACGAGCGCACCTGCCGCCTCGGCAATGCGCTACGCAACCTTGGGGTCAGGAAGGGCGACCGGGTCACCATCTACCTGCCGATGATCGTCGATGCCGCGGTGGCCATGCTGGCCTGCGCGCGCATCGGTGCGATCCACTCGGTGGTGTTCGGTGGCTTCGCGCCGAACTCGATCGCCGACCGCGTCAGCGACTGCCAGAGCAAGCTGATCATCACCGCCGACGAAGGCTTGCGCGGTGGCCGCAGGATTCCGCTGAAGGCCAACGTCGATGCCGCGCTGAAGCTGCCGGGCACGAACACGGTTGAAACCGTGCTGGTGGTGCGCCACACCGGTGGCGCGGTGGACATGCAGGCCCCGCGCGACCGCTGGTTCCACGATGTCGTGGACAGCCAGCCGTCGACCTGCGAACCGGAACGCATGAACGCGGAAGACCCGTTGTTCATCCTCTACACCTCCGGTTCCACCGGCAAGCCGAAGGGTGTGCTGCACACCACCGGCGGCTACCTGCTGTATGCGGCCTACACCCATGAAGCGGTGTTCGACCTGCGCGAGGACGACATCTACTGGTGCACCGCCGACGTCGGCTGGGTCACCGGCCACAGCTACATCGTGTACGGGCCACTGGCCAACGGTGCGACCTCGCTGATGTTCGAAGGCGTGCCGAACTATCCGGACACCTCGCGCTTCTGGAACGTGATCGACAAGCACAAGGTGAGCATCTTCTACACCGCCCCGACCGCGATCCGTGCGCTGATGCGCGAAGGCGAGGAGCCGGTGAAGAAGACCTCGCGCGCGTCGCTGCGCCTGCTCGGCAGCGTCGGCGAGCCGATCAATCCGGAAGCCTGGCGCTGGTACTACGAAGTGGTCGGCGACAGCCGCTGCCCGATCGTCGATACCTGGTGGCAGACCGAAACCGGCGGCATCCTGATCTCGCCGCTGGCCGGCGCGATGGACCTCAAGCCGGGTTCAGCCACCCTGCCCTTCTTCGGCGTGCAGCCGGCGCTGGTCAATGCCGATGGCGAGATCCAGGACGGACCGACCGAAGGCAACCTGATCATCCGTGATTCCTGGCCGGGCCAGATGCGCACGGTCTACGGCGACCACCAGCGCTTCATCGATACGTATTTCCGCACCTACCCGGGCAGCTATTTCACCGGTGACGGTTGCCGCCGTGACGAAGACGGCTATTACTGGATCACCGGCCGCGTCGACGACGTGATCAATGTGTCCGGCCATCGCATCGGCACCGCCGAAGTGGAAAGCGCGCTGGTCTCGCATCCGAAGGTGGCCGAAGCGGCGGTCGTGGGCTTCCCGCACGACGTCAAGGGCCAGGGCATCTATGCCTATGTGACCCTGGTGGCCGAAGAGACCCCCAGCGATGAACTGCACAAGGAGCTGATCGCCTGGGTGCGCAAGGAGATCGGCCCGATCGCCACGCCGGACCACCTGCAGTGGGCGCCGGGCCTGCCGAAGACCCGCTCGGGCAAGATCATGCGCCGCATCCTGCGCAAGATTGCCGAGAACGCGCCGGACCAGCTTGGCGACACCTCGACCCTGGCCGATCCGTCGGTGGTGGCGTCGCTGGTGGACGAGCGCAAGGTGCGCTGACGTACGACCCGGGGTCGGATCCCTTTCCGCAAGGAAAGGGCTCTGACCCCATCTGCTTTCCCCCACGGTTCCCCCCGACCATGACCACCCTCCTGATTGCCGATGACCACCCGCTGTTCCGCGAAGCCCTGCGTGGGGCCGTGCAGCGGGTCATCCCCGGCGTGCAGCTGTTCGAGGCCGACAGCGTGGAAGCGTTGTATGCACTGGCCGACCAGCACAACGACGCCGACCTGGTCCTGATGGACCTCAACATGCCTGGCGCACAGGGTTTCAACGCGCTGGTGCACATGCGATCGCTGCACCCGCACCTGCCGGTGGTGGTGGTGTCCGCGCGCGAAGAGGCCACGGTGATGCGCCGCGCGCTCGACCACGGCGCGCTCGGCTTCATCCCGAAGTCTGCGGATTCGGACACCATCGGGCATGCGCTGGGCACCATCCTCGATGGCGAGACCTGGGCACCGCCGGAAGCGCACAACGTGCCGCCCACCGGCAGCGAAGAACGCGAAGTGGGCCAGCGCCTGCGCGAACTGACCCCACAGCAGTTCCGCGTGCTGCAGATGCTGGGCGCCGGCCGCTTGAACAAGCAGATCGCCTACGACCTCAACGTCTCCGAAGCGACGATCAAGGCCCACGTCACCGCCATCCTGCGCAAGCTGGGCGTGACCAACCGCACCCAGGCCGTGCTGATGGCCGGCAAGCTGGCGATCGACGACGACGCCATTGTGCTGCCGCCGGAAGAAGATTGATCGTGCGGGGCGATGGAGCCGAGCATGGGCTCGGCTCTACAGACTTCATGATGCCCGTGTAGAGCCGAGCCCGCGCTCGGCTGCTCCTGGCCTCAATACCCATCACCCCCAAAGCGGCCATCGACTCCACACATAGGGGTATTCCCCGATGCGCGTGGCCAATCCTGCACGCACGGGATTGGCCGCGATGTACATCGCCTGCGTGCACAGGCACTCATCGCCGCGCAGCGCATGATCGTAGTATCCCGGCTGCCAGATCGGCGCGCTCGCATCAATGCGCCTGGCGATGGATCTTCCACTCCGGGACTTCAGGATCTGCATGCAGCCGGCCAGCGTGCCCGTACGCAACTCGATCAACCAATGCAGGTGGTCCGGCATGATCACCCAGGCCAGGGAGAAGGTACGACCGGTTCGCTCGACTGTGCGCAGCGCTTCGATCAGAAGATCGACGTTGCCCTTGTCACTGAACCAGGGACGACGTGCATGCGTCACCGTGGTAAGCGCATAGACATTTCCAGCATGCGACCAACGACCATAACGGAGTGCGGGACTGGCCATGCGAAGACGCTATGGCACGCGTGACAGCCTCTCCATCAGTGCAACACCGCAATGCTTGTCAGCCAACACCCTGATGTGGAGCCGAGCCCATGCTCGGCTGCCATGCAAAGCAGCCGAGCGTGGGCTCGGCTCTACAGGTTTCCCTGCTTACCCCACGCCGTGCAGGTGCTCGTACAGGATCGTCGCGCCGATGATCACCAGGATCACGCCGCCGATGATCTCGGCACGCTTGCCAACCATGCTGCCCAGCACGCGGCCGAGCATGATGCCGGCGGTGACCATGGTCAGCGTGCACAGGCCGATGACCGCCGCCATCACGCCGATATGCACATCCATGAAAGCCAGGCCGATGCCCACCGCCATCGCGTCGATGCTGGTGGCGAAACCGGTTAGCGCCAGCTTCCAGAAGCTGTGGTGCTGCGAAGGGTCTTCATCATCTTCGCCACTGTCCGGGCGCAGGCCGTTGTAGATCATGTGGATGCCCAGCGCGCCGAGCAGGCCGAACGCGATCCAGTGGTCGAAAGCTTCCACGTACTGCAGGGCGGCACGGCCGAGCAGCCAGCCGATGATGGGCGTGATCGCCTCGATGACACCGAAGATGATGCCGGCGCGCAGCGCGTCACGGAACACCGGCTTGCGCATGGCGGCACCCTTGCCGATCGCCGCAGCGAAGGCATCGGTGGACATGGCAAAGCCGATCAGGAGGATCGAAATGGGGGACATTGGCGACTGCTGAAGGTCGGGCTAGGACGGACGCACGGCCGGCGCTCGCGCCCAACCTGACGTTGCGCGCGCGGGCCGTTGGTCTCGCCAACCATCATGGTTGTCCACGCCACGGCGCACTGGCCGAGTATGTTGACGTGGACGATTCCTGCGAAGGAATCCGGCTACTCCCCAAGGGGACGCGAAGCTTAGCATCGCGATCCACGCGTGGCGCATTTCCATCGAAACGCGCAGGCAGGGCTGGTTTGTATAGCGATGGCTATATCGGCGCCGTGCAGCGCGCGGAAGCCGAGCATGGGCTCGGCTCTACAGAGGGGCCGCGCAAGTGGATTCTTGTAGAGCCGAGCCAATGCTCGGCTGCTGTTCGTCCGGGCCACGGAACACCATGCCGCGCGCAGGAGCCGAGCATGGGCTCGGCTCTACAGTTGCCAATCAGGCATCGCTGTTGCCGGCGTCGCGCAGCGCGCCGAGGAAGGCACGCAGCGAGGCCGGCTTGATCGGCTTGGTCAGCACGCGGTAGCCACGCTCGCGTGCCATCCGCTTCAGTTCGTCACGCCCATCGGCGGTCAGCAGCGCACCCGGCAGCGGGTAGCCGGCCGCCTCGCGCAGCGCCACCAGCGCATCCAGGCCATCCATGCGATCGTGCAGGTGGTAGTCCACCAGCATCACCTGCGGCCGCTCGGCGATCTTCTCCAGTGCCTGGTCGACGGTGGCGGCAGTGATCACCTGCACCTGCCAGCGGCCGAGCAGCGCGCGCATGCCGTCGAGGATTTCCTCGTCGTTGTCCACGCACAGCACCCGCAGGCCCGCCAGCGAATCGCTGCGCACCGGGGTGGCCACGGCCTGGGTCGCCTTGGCAGGCTCGGTGTAGCCGGGCAAGGGCGCAACCCGCGGCAGGATGATCGAGAACATCGAGCCGCTGCCAACCCGGCTGCGTGCATTGAGGCGATGGTCGAGCAGGCGCGAGATGCGCTGGCAGATCGACAGGCCCAGGCCCAACCCCTGCTCGCCCCAGTCGAACGGCTGCTGGTAGCGGTGGAACTCGTCGAAGATCTGCCGCATGTGGTGTTCGGGAATGCCGGGGCCGGTATCCCACACCTGCAGTTCCACCTCGTCGCCGCGCTGGCGCACGGCCAGCACGATGCGGCCCTGGCGGGTATAGCGCAGTGCATTGGCCAGGAAGTTCTGCAGTACGCGGCGCAGCAGGCGGCGATCGCTGCGTACCCAGGCCGCGCGCGCGAACAGGTCCAGTCGCAGGCCACGACCGGCGGCGACCGGCGTGTACTGCGCGGCCAGCTCGCGCATCAACGCACTCACATCGAATTCGCCGATCACCGGGTGCAGGCCACCGGCATCCAGCCGCGACACGTCCAGCAGGCCATCAAGCAGTTCTTCGGCAGCGCGCAGCGACGCGTCCACGCGTTCGGCCAGGTGCTTCTGTTCGTCGCTCACGTGATCGCTGTCGCGCAGCGCGGACGCAAACAGGCGCGCCGCATTCAACGGCTGCAGCACGTCATGGCTGATCGCCGCCAGGAAACGGGTCTTCGACTGCTGCGCGACCTCGGCCTCATGCGAGCGTTCGGCCACGCGCTGTTCCAGCGTCTCGTTGGCTTCAAGCAGCGCCTTTTCGGCATGCTTGTAGTCGGTGATGTCGTTGTAGCTGGTCACGTAACCGCCGCCGGGCAGCGCCTGGCCACGCATCTCGATCACCTTGCCGTCGCTGCGGGTGCGCTCGAACACGTGCGGCGAACCGGCGCGCATGTAACCGATGCGGCGGTTGATCTGCACTTCGATGTCGCCCTCGCCCAGCTCGCCGCGCTCGGCGTTGTAGCGGATCAGGTCGGCCACCGGGCGGCCCACGTAGAGCATGCCGTCGGGGTAGCCGAACATGTCCTGGTAGCGGCGGTTCCACGCGGTCAGGCGCATGTCCGGGTCGACCACGCTGACCCCGGCGCTGATGTTCTCCAGCGTGGTCGACAGGATCTCGCGGTTGAAGCGCAGTTCCTGCCCGGCTTCGTCCAGCACCGCCACCACTTCACCCAGGTCCATGCCCGAACCCCGCAGCAGGCTGGTCAGCAGCAGGCGCGCCGAGGCCGCACCAATCGAGGCGGCCAGCAGGCGCTCGGTGAACTGCACCCACGGCCGGTCAGCCGGTGCCGAAGACTGCAGCTCGCGGCCCAGCGACTGTGCCTGCTCGAAGAACGAACGCCGCGCATGGCGTTCGCCGACCACGCGCGAAGCCAGCGCCAGCAGGTCGCCCACATGCACATGCCCAGGCCAGCCGCCGGCCACCGACGGGCGCTCGGCATACGGGTCGAGGAACGGTGCCGCACGCAGGCGCTCGTCGACGCCGGGCCGCCAGCGTGCGGACACCAGCATCATCGTGGCTGCATTGACCAGCAGCGACCAGAACGTGCCGTGGGTCAGCGGATCCCAGCCGGACATGCCGAACAGCTGCTGCGGACGCAGCCACTCGATGCCGAACGGGCCGTGCTGCACCCAGGCGGCGTCGACCCAGCCGGCCATGGTCATCGCCGGCAGCAGCAGGGTGTACAGCCAGGTGGCGAAGCCCAGCAGCATGCCCACTTCGACGCCGCGCCGGCTGGCACCGCGCCAGTACAGGCCGCCGATCAGGCCGGGCGCGAACTGCGCCACCGCTGCGAACGCCATCAGGCCGTACGAAGCCAGCGTGCTGTCGTTGCTGCTGGTGCGGTAGTAGCTGTAGGCCATCAGCGCCAGCAGCAGGATCGCCAGGCGGCGGATCCACAGCACGCGCGAGGCGACGTCGGCGGCTTCCTGGTGGTCACCGCTCCGGCGCAGCAGCACCGGCATCACCAGATCATTGCTGACCATGGTCGCCAGCGCGATGGACGAGACGATGACCATGCCGGTGGCCGCCGAGAAGCCGCCCACGTAGGCGATCAGCGCCAGCGCATTGCGGCCTTCGGCCAGCGGCAGCGCCAGCACCATCGAATCGTCGGCGACGCTGCCGCCGGTGCCGAACAGGGTCACGCCGGCGGTGGCGATCGGCAGCACCATGCCCGAGATCAGCACCAGGTAACCGCCGAACATCCAGCGCGCGCGGCGCACGTCGCGCACCTCACCGCACTCGACCACTGCGACGTGGAACTGGCGCGGCAGGCAGATGATGGCGAGGAAACTGAGCAGGGTCTGCGAGATGAAGCCGACCGGCGGCAGGCCGGTGAACAGCGTATGCACCGATTCGACCACCGCATCGGTGCGGTCGCTCAGCCACAGGTAGGCGAACACGCCCACCGCCAGCATCGCCAGCAGCTTGATCACCGATTCGAAGGCGATCGCCAGCATCATGCCGTGGTGGTGCTCGGTGGCATCGACCTGGCGGGTGCCGAACAGGGTGGCGAACAGCGCCATCAGCAGCGCCACGTACAGCGCCGGGTCGGTGAAGAAGCCAGTGGGGCCGGTGTTGCCGGTCAGCACCTGCAGGCTCATCGCCACCGCTTTGTACTGCAACGCCAGGTACGGAATGATCCCGATCAGCGCGATGATCGCCACCAGCGCCGCCAGCCGCCGCGAGCGACCGAAGCGCGAGGAGATGAAATCGGCGATGGAGACCACGTTCTGGCTGCGTGCAATCAGCGCCAGGCGCTCGATGATGCGCCAGCCGAACAACAGCAGCAGCAGCGGGCCGATGTAGATCGGCAGGTAGCCCACGCCATTGCGCACGGCGGTGCCGACCGCGCCGTAGAAGGTCCATGACGAGCAGTACACCGCCAGCGCCAGGCTGTAGACCACCGGCCGCAGCCACGGCCGGTCGGGGTACATCGGCCGACGGTCGCCCCACCACGCCACGCCGAACAGCAGCGCGGCATAGGCAACCGAGACCAGCAGCAGGATCCAGCTGGAGACCACGCGTGCGTTTCCGTCAGGACAGGGGTCAGTAGATCACGACCGCTGGTCGTGCGGGTAGGTCATGGCGGTGGGTCACGACCATTGGTCCGTCTGGTGGGTCACGACCGTTGGTCGTGACGGGGACATCCGTGCCCACCAACGGTGGGCACCCACCAGGAAGCGGTGGGCGCCTGCCAGGTACCGGCGTTACTGGGCCGGCACGCCCATTTCCCTCAGCAGTTCCGGCGCCGGGTAGACCTTGGCCAGCAGCCAGCGCAGGTAGCGCATGTCCACGTGCACGGCGCGCTTGTAGCGCGGGTCGAACCACCAGCTGGCACTGACCGACTCCCAGTTGCTGTCGAAGTTCAGGCCGATCAGTTCGCCCTTGGCATTGAGCACCGGCGAGCCGGAGTTGCCGCCGGTGGTGTCCAGGTTGGTCAGGAAGTTGACCGTCTGGGTGTTCAGTGCCGGATCGGCGGTGCTGCCGAAGTCACCCTTGGCGATCGCTGCCAGCAGCGGCCTGGGTGCGTCGAACGGATAGGCGTTGGTGTTCTTCTCGACGATGCCGGCCACGGTGGTCACCGGCGAGTAGGTCACGCCATCGCGCGGGTGCAGTGCCTCGACCCTGCCGTAGCTGATGCGCAGGGTGCGGTTGGCATCCGGGTAGACGGCGCGGCCCTGCTTGGCACGCCAGGCGAACAGCGCCTGCATGTAGGCCGGGCGCAGGCGCAGCTGCTCGCCCTCGCGGGTCTTGCTCTCGTTCTCGATGCGCAGCTGCGCGGCCACCAGCGGGCCGGCCACGGCGATCAACGGATCGGCGGCCAGGGCCTTGCCTTCGCGCGCAGCGGCGAAGCGCGACAGGCGCTGCGCCTCGTCACCCAGCTGGGTGCCGGCGTACAGGGTGTCCAGTGCCGTGGCCAGCTGCTGCGGGGTACGGCCGAAGGCTGCGTCGAACTCGGCCACGCGCTGCGCGTCCGGCAGCTGCTGGTAACGGGTCAGCAGGGTGGTCAGCAGGGCCTTCTCGACCTCCGGTGCGTAGCGGCGCTGGACCTGCTTGAGCACGCCTTCGATCATCGCCTGGTCGCGCTGCTGGTAGCCGCTCTCGCGCTGTGCGTCCGGCTTGGCCGATTCGATGCGCAGGCGTTCCAGCAGCAGCGCCGAGCGCAGCAACTGGCTCTGTGCGGCCATCTGGTCCAGCAGCAGGTCACGCTCGCCCACCGCCGCGCCCTGTGACAGGTTGGCCAGCAGCGCCTTGATGTCGCCCTGGTACTTGCGGTCGGTGGCGGCCAGCATCGCCGTCTCGTCGGCGGCACGCTGGGCCTTGGCATCGCTGCGCAGCAGGCCTTCCAGCTCACCGGCGGCGCGCTTGCGGTTGTTCTTCAGCGACTGCAGCTGCGAAGCGTAACGGGTACGTGCCTGCGCGTCCTTGGCGGTTGCCGCCTCGATGGTGTCGATCATCTGCTGGAACACCGAAACGCGGCGCGGCAGCACGGTGTCGATCTGGCCGGCGAATTCTGCCGCGGTACGGTGGCGGTAGGTGATGCCCGGATAACCGGCCAGCATCGCGTAGTCGCCCTCCTTCGGGCCCTCCACCGACATCTGCAGGTGTGCCGGCGCCTGGTAGGGCACGTTGTCCTTGCTGTAGGCGGCCGGCTTGCCGTCCTTGCCCACATAGGCGCGCAGCAGGGTGAAGTCGCCGGTGTGGCGCGGCCACATGAAATTGTCGATCTCATCGCCATAGTTGCCGATCGCACGCGGCGGCGCGTACACCAGGCGCACGTCGCTCAGTTCCAGCTGGGCGATGCGGTAGAAGTCGGTGCCGTAGTACATGTTGGCCACCGAGCAGCGCACGCTGCCGTCCTTCTCGCACTCGGCCACGATCTGCTTGCTGGCCGCATCGACGGCATCGAAGTAGGCACGGCCGGTCTTGCCGCGGACCTGCGCCAGCACCTGATCGGTCACCTTGTCGAAGCCGACGGTGACCAGCACGCGGAAGTCCGGGTTGGCCGGGCGCTCGTCGGCACGGTCCCTGGCGATGAAGCCACCGTTGATCAGGTCGTGCTCGGGCGAGCTGTTGTACTGGATCACGCCCATCGCCACGTGGTGGTTGGTCAGCAGCAGGCCGTCGCTGGACACGAACGAGCCGGTGCCGCCGCCCGCGCGCACCACCGCGCTCAGCGGCGGCGTGGTGACATTGGCCAGGTCGGCCGGATTGCCCTTGAAGCCAGCGGCCTGCAGCGGCTTGGCCAGTTCCGGCAGCTGGGTCGGCATCCACATGCCTTCATCGGCGTGGGCACCGGCGGCGAGGGTCAGGCCCAATGCCAGGGCGGTGGGAAGGGCTTTGCGTGGTGACATGAGGCAATCCGGTACGACAGAACAGCCCGGGACCATAGCCGCTGGGGCCGGAAGGGGCAACGGCCGATCGTTGGGGCGACGCGCGCGGTAGTGCCGGCCGCTGGCCGGCAACCCACGCAACTCGGGAGATACGGTGCGGCTGCCGGCCAGCGGCCGGCACTACCACAGCCACGCATGGCGTGGCTCTACTTCTCCCGCCGCCAGTTGATCGAACCACGGTTTTCCACCGTGCTCGACTCCACTTCCACATCAAACCCGCGGCGCAGCAGGTACTTCAGCGTGATCACCGAACCGGCGCCCACCAGCGACACGCCGTAACCCACGTAAAGCTTGGGCGAGATGTACTTGCCGACGCCGATCACCGAGCCACCCAGCGCGCGCGACTGGCTCACGCCTGCATCGTCCAGGCCCAGCTTGGCACCCAGCTGCGAGGCGAGCAGGCCACTGCCAGCCGAGAGCGCCGCCGAGGCCGCGTTGACCTGCTGCGCCTGGTCGCTGCTGGCGCCGGTCAGGCTGCGTCCCAGCACCAGATAGGCCAGTGCCTCGGACTGCGACATCGCCGGATCGGACCACACGTCGGCACGCGGCTGCTGCGCACGCCCGGTCACGTCGATGCCGGCGGTGACATCACCGATGCGGCGCTCGGCACGGATGTTGATGCGCGGGTCGGACACCGCGTTGTAGTTCCAGTTGAGGTTGCCGCGGGTGATGGTCAGGTCCTGCCCATACGCCTTGTAGCGGCCGCTCACTTCGAGGCCGCCATTGGCAGTCATTTCGCGGCCGGGCTTGGCCCAGACCTGCATCTTGCCGGTCAGCGCGCCCTTCAGGCCGAACCCGGTCATCTTCACCTTGTCGCCCAGGCTGACCGTCAGGTCCATGTCCAGCGGCGAGGTGCGCGACTCTTCCGGATCGGCCGGGTCGAGCACCACCACGTCTTCGGACACCGAGGTGCCGCGGTCCAGGCGTTCCAGGTCGATGTCGGCCTCGGGCACGTGCACGGTACCGCGCAGCTCCATCGCCGCCTTGGCCAGGGTGAAGTCGAGGTTGGGGTTGGCGACGATGCGCAGTTCGCTGGTGTTGGACAGCAGCACGTTCTCGCCATGGATCTTCAGCTGCAGCGGCTGCGCATCGCCGAACCACGACAGGCCACCGTCCACGTACAGCGTGCCCTGGCCGGAGTTGGCCTGCGCGGTGATCTTGGCCGAACCATCGGGCTGGGCCACGAAGCTGCCCTTGCCCTGGTCGAAGGTCAGGCCAAGCGCCGGGAATTCACCCTTGAAGTTGCTCAGCTGTGCGTCGCCACCCAGCGACGGCTGGCCTCGCGTACCGCGCAGGCTGACGTGGCCTTCGATCAGGCCGGTCGGTCGCACGATGTCCGGCGAGAACAGCTCCAGCCAGTACAGCCGCGACATGTTGAGGTAGAGCTCACCGTTCAGCGGTGCACTGGCTTCCCAGCCGGTCTGCATCTTCGCGTCGACGAAGCCATTGCCCTGGAAGCCCATGCCCAGGTAACCCTTGATGCTGGCCGGGGTCATGTCGAGCTTCAGCGAGAACTGGTCATAGCGCACCAGCTCGCCGCGGGTGGTATCGCCCACGGTGTTGCGGTTCTCGCCCAGGCGCACGCCGCCTTCCTTCGAGCGCACTTCCACATGGCCTTCCCAGGCGTTGCCGCGCGGGCGGATGTGCGCGTCCAGGCTGACGTCGCCGCGCAGGTAGATGCGGCGGCCGGACTGTGGCGGCAGCCACGGCTGCACCAGCGCCAGCGGCAGCGCGTCACTGCGCACCACCAGGCCTTCGCGCGGCCAGTTGGCCTGTGCGCACAGCGCGCCGCTGCTGGCGGCGGCCAGGCAGGCTTCGGACAGGGTGTAGGTGCTGCCGTTGATCGCGAATGCCGCCGGTGCACGCAGCGTCCAGGCATCGCCCTTCACCGGTGCGATGCGCAGCGACGCCAGCTCGCCACGCCACTGCGCACCTTGCTGGCGCACGCTGCCCTGCAGCTCGACCGCACCCATCTCGTTGCGGGTCTGCGCAGCCAGGCGCAGGTTGGACACACTGCCCTGCGCGTCGATGTTCAGCCGCTCCAGCAGCATGCCCGCGTTGACCTGCTGGCCCTGCACCGCCAGCGCGCCGCTGTCGCCGCGCCACGGCAGGCGGCCCTTGATGCTCACACTCTCGGCGCCGTAGCCATCCCAGTTGAGGTTGTTGCCGACCAGGTCGGCGGTGATGTCCGGCGCATCGCGCGGGCCCTTCACCTGCACCTGGCCGCGCAGGCCACCGTCGGCGCCCGGCAGCAGGTCGCTCAACTGCAGCGGCTCGAAACGCGCATCGATGTCGAGGCGGTCGCCGACCTTGCCCGACGCGATCACCCGGCTGCTGCCCAACGCCAGTTTCAGGTCACCCTGGCCCTGCGCGCCCTGCAGCGCGAACCTGCCCTGCGCGTCGAGATTGCGCTGGCGCAGCATGCCCTTCAGCGAGGGCAGGTCCACCGTGGCTTCCAGCGTACCCGCGGTGCCCGGTGCGGCATTGGCCGGCGGCGGCAGCTGGCGGCCCTTGGAGGCCAGGTTGCCGGACAGGCGGCCATTCCAGCCCGGCACGAAATAGCCGGGGTCGAAGTCCTTCAGCGTGGCCTTGGCGTCCCAGTCCAGCCGCGGCGCCCACGCCACCTGGCCTTCCACCTGCAGCTGGCCACCGGGCGTCTGCGCCTGCAGCTGGTGGATCGACGCCGCCTGGTCGTTGCCACGCACATCGAAGTGCAGCTGCGCCTTCTGCTTTTCGCGTTCGACCTCGGCACGGCCGATCGCCGCCCAGGCCTTCAGGGTGCCGGCCAGGCCGAAGCGTGCTTCCTTCAGGGTGACCGGCACCGGTGCGCTGCCGGCGGTGTTCGGATCGGGCGCCGGTACATAGGTCAGGTCACGCGCGACCACCGAGAAGTTGAGTTTCTGCTGGTCTTCCTGGCTGAAATCGGCGGTGCCCTCCAGGCGGGCTTCGCCACCGAGGCCCTTCAGCAGCAGCGGTGAGACCTTCAGCACCTGGTCCTGCAGCGACACCACCGACGGTGCCAGTTCCAGTTCCTGATCGCCCTGCTTCACCCTGCCGCGCAGGTTGGCATTGCCGCCCTTGCCGGCGGCGGTGAAGTCCAGCGACAACGGCGCAATCGCCGAGCTCGCCAATGCCGGCGACAGCAGCGCCAGATCCAGCTCGTCGCTGCGCACGCTGGCGTTCCAGGTCGGGTCGGTGCGGCCATCGAACACCAGCATCGCGTGCAGCGGCTTCGGTGCGCGCCCGGCTACCGCCACTTCCATGTGCGACAGGTCACCGCGGGCGACCAGGCCGACGGTAGCGGCGGTGCGCCCACGCGGTGCCGGCAACACCGCCGTCACCGTCACGTCGGTGTCGTAGTCCTTGGCCGGGATGTAACGGCCCTGGGCAGTGAAGTTGCCCATGTCACTGTCCACCACCAGCTTGTGCGCCTGGAACTCGCCGTTGGCGATCTCGATGCCGCCGCGCACGCGGCTGATGTCGATCACCGGTTCGTTGGCCTGGCTGATGCGGAAGCCATCGATGGCGATGGCATCGGCCTGGATCGCCAGCGGCATCTCGATCTGCGGCAGGGAATCGGGCCAGGACGGCAGCTTGAACGGCTCATCGCTCTTGGCCAGGTTCAACGTCGCGTTGGTCAGCTCCAGCTTGTCCAGCAGCAGCTTGCGGCCCAGCAGCGGGCGCAGGTCCGGCTCCAGGTGCGCACGCTCGGCGTGGAAATGGATGTCGTCATAGCGGAAGTCGACGTTGTACAGGGTCAGCGGCCCGGCCACCGGGCCCTCCACCTTGTCCCAGGTGAAGCTGGCACCCACCGGCAGCCGCGCCACCACCTGGGCCAGCAGTACGTCACGGCCGGCCACGGTCTGCAGCAGCCAGTACACCGCCAGCAGGGCCAGCAGCACCAGGCCAAGCACGCCCACACCGGACCAGGCCCAGAAGCGGCGGCGGCGGTAGAAACGCACGCGTGGCGGCGGGGTGTTCGGGGTCGGTGCGGACGCGCTCACAGGTCCGCTCCGATGTTCAGGTACAGCTGGAACTGCGAATCCGGGTTGTTCAGGCCGTGCGCCACGTCGATGCGCACCGGGCCCACCGGCGATTTCCAGCGTACGCCGAAGCCGACGCCGGTATGCAGGTCGATGGTGTTGTCGAAGGCACTGCCGGTATCGACGAACACCGCCGCACCCCAGGGGCCACCGTTGAAGTAGTGCTCGTACTCGGCCGAGCCGATCACCAGGTTCTTGGCACCCAGCGCATACTTGTCCGGCTTCGGCGTACGCGGGCCGACCTCACGGTAGGCGTAGCCGCGGATGCTGCGGTCACCACCGGCGAAGTAGCGCAGGCTCGGCGGCATCGCCACCAGATCGCTGGTCCACGTGGTGCCGCCCTCGCCGCGCAGGATAAGGCGGTTGCTTTCACCCACCGGGATGTACCAGCGCAACACGGCGTTGGCCTGCACGAAGCTGGTATCCGAGCCGGCGCCTTCCACGCCGGCACGCACCGTTGCGGCGCCGCTGATGCCCTTGCGCGGGAACATCTCGTCGTCGACGTTGACGTAGTCGGCAACCATCTGCGGGTACACCAGCGTCGAGGTGTTGTAGACGGCGTCGGTGAATTCGGTGCCGGAGGCATAGCGCCAGCGCTCGCGCAGCGCGTTGATCGAGGCGATCGCGGTCCAGTGTTCGTTGATCTCGCCGCTGCGGCTGGCGATCAGCTTGAAGTTGCGCAGGTCGATGTAGTCGGTCTGCTCGTCGTACGCGCTGGCAGCGAAGGTGTACCAGCCATCAAGCCAGTTGAAGGCCGGAATGCGGTAACTGGTGACCAGGCTCTTGCGCTTCTGCGCATAGTCCAGCTGCGTGTTCATCTTGTGGCCGCGGTTGTTCAGGAACCGCCGCTCGATGCCACCGCGCACACCCGGGCCGCTCTCGCTGCCGTAGCTCAGGCCTGCGGTGTAGATGGTGCGCTTGGCCCGGGTCAGCTTCACATCCACCGGCACTTCGCCGTTCTCGTCGGCCTGGTCCGGGCGCGGCTGGATGTCGATCACGCTGAAGTAGTCCAGCTTGGTCAGCGACTCGCGCAGCCGGTCCAGCTTGCCCTCGTGGTAGTAGCTGCCCTGGTCCCAGTACACCAGTGGATCGAACAGCTTGTCGACGAAGTAATCCTGCTCGAAGCGCACCGGGCCCATGTTGTAGCGGCGGCCGCTGTCCCAGGTCAGGTCGATGTCGGCGGCGTTGTCGGCGCGGGTGATCTGCACCTGGCGCTGGGTGTAGTCGGCATCGAAGTAGCCACGCTCGGCCAGGCGCCGGGTGATGGTGATCTTGCTGGCTTCGTACTGGGTGTGCTCGAAGCGCTGGCCCTTGCGGGGCTTGAAGGCGGCCAGGTCGTCCTGCAGGTACTGGTCGTACATCGCCGGGCCGGTGATGTCGATGTGCTCGCGGCGCACGGTCACCGGGGCGCCCTTGTCGACATGGATCAGCACGCGCACGTGCTCGTCCTCACGCGGCGCCTCGACCTTGATCACCGGGTTGTAGTAGCCGAACGGCTCCAGCGCCTGGCGGGTCTGCCGCTCGGCCTGCGACAGCAGGTACTCCAGGCGCGATTCGCCCTGCTCCTTGCCGATCGTGTCGTACAGCGACAGCGATTCCTGGATGTTCTCGATGATTGCGGCGTCGTCGCCCTTGTCCAATCCCTTGATGTCCACCTTGTCGATGGTGCCGCGTGCATGGACCACGGAAGTGGCGGCCAGCGACAGGACCATCAGCGGCAGGGCGTATTTCTTTGGCTGCATGCGGCACAGCATACCGACCGGAGGTGACGATGCGAAATGCACCACGTCATTGGGGATCGGTTGTTAAGTGGCGGTCAAAATGCGCGCCTTTGTGGCGATCATCGTGATCGCAGGCGAGGATGCCGGCATCGTCCACGATGTCGGCAATGACCCCGATAGACATCGCCGGCGACGTTCCGGCAATGCCGGCCAGCGGCCGGCACTACCGATACGGGCATCAGCTCGACAGATGCTCGATCGCCGCCACCTTGCCCAGGCGCTCGCCCAGCATCGTCAGCAGCGCCAGACGGTTGCCACGCAGCGCCGGCTCCTCGGCATTGACCATCACGCCATCGAAGAAGGCGTCCACCTGCGGGCGCAGGCGGGCCAGGCGCGCCAGCACCGCCACGTAATCCTTCTGGTGCAGGCTGGCGCCGGTGTCGTCGATGGCCGCGGTGACCGCTTCGGCCAGCGCGCGCTCGGCATCTTCCTGCAGCAGTGCCGCGTCGATCTGCGCCGGAATCTCGCCCTCGGCCTTGCGCAGGATGTTGCGGATGCGCTTGTTGGCCGCGGCCAGCGCCTCTGCCTCCGGCAGCGCGGCGAAGGTGCCGATCGCATCCAGGCGGCGGTCAAAGTCATACAGCGAGGCCGGCTTCAACTCGGCCACCGCGTTGAAGTGCGTGGCCGGCACGCCCTTGTCGCCGTAGTAGCCCTTCAGGCGGTCGAGGATGAAGTCGTAAAGCTCGCCGACATCGGCCTGCACGTTGCGCGCGGCCAGGCCGGCATTGGCGCTGGCCATCAGCGCGCGCAGGTCCAGTTCGAAGCCGCTTTCGATGATCGTGCGGGCCAGGCCCAGCGCGTTGCGGCGCAGGGCGAACGGATCCTTGTTGCCGGTCGGCTTCAGGCCTGCAGCGAAACCACCGGCCAGCGTATCCACGCGTTCGGCGATGGCCAGCACCTTGCCCAGTGGCGACAGCGCGATGTCGTCACCACCGAAGCGCGGCTGGTAGGCCTCGTCGATGGCCAGCGCCACGTCGGCCGATTCACCACCGGCCACGGCGTAGTGGCGACCGGCGATGCCCTGCAATTCCGGGAATTCGTTGACCATGCGCGACTGCAGGTCGTTCTTGGCCAGCTCGGCAGCCCGCCTGGCCTGCGCCGGATCGGCACCGACCTGGGCTGCGATCACTTCGGCCAGTGCGGCCACGCGCGCCACCTTGTCGGCCACGCTGCCCAGCTTGGCCTGGTAGGTCACCGTCTTCAGGCCGTCGCCCATCGACACCAGGCCCTGCTTCAGGTCCTCGTCGAAGAAGAACTTGGCATCGGCGAAGCGCGGGCGGATCACCCGCTCGTAGCCCTTGGCCACTTCGGCCACGTCCTTCGACTCGATGTTGGCAATGCCGATGAACTTCTCGGTCAGCGTGCCGGCGGCATCCAGCACCGGGAAGAACTTCTGGTTGATTTCCATCGTCTCGATCAGCGCTTCCTGCGGCACCGCCAGGAACGCGCGTTCGAAGCTGCACAGCACCGCCGACGGCCATTCGACCAGGTTCACCACCTGCTCCAGGTTGTCTTCGGTGATGCGGGCGCTGCCACCGGCCCCGGCTGCGGCGGCCTCGACCTCGGCGACGATGCGCGCACGTCGCTCGCCGGGGTCGACCAGCACGAACGCGGCGCGCAGGGCTTCAACGTAGTCCTGCGGCTGCGCCAGCGACACGGCCTGGTCGTGGTGGAAGCGATGGCCACGGCTGGCACGGCCGGCCTGCAGGCCGAACAGTTCGGCCTCGACCACGTTGGCGCCATGCAGCAGCACCAGCCAGTGTGCCGGGCGGGCGAAGCCCCAGGCGTGATCGCCCCAGCGCATCGGCTTGGGAATCGGCATCGCCGCGATCGCCTCGCGCAGGATGTCCGGCAACAGACTGGCGGTGCTCGCGCCCGGGGTTACCGCGCGGTGCACGAAGCGCTCACCCTTGTTGTCGATGGTCTTCTCCAGCGCGGTCCAGTCGATCCCGGCCTTGGCGGCGAAGCCCTGCAGGGCCTTGGTCGGCTGGCCTTCGGCGTCCAGCGCGATGTTCAGGTACGGGCCCAGCACTTCGCTGTGCTGTTCCGGCTGTTCCAGGCCGACGCCCGGCAGCAGCACGGCCAGCCGGCGCGGGGTCGACAGCGGGCGGGCATCGCCCAGCTCCAGCGCGATGCCACGCTTGCGCAGGCCTTCGACAACACCGTCGAAGAACGCCTGGGCCAGGCCCGGCAGCGCCTTGACCGGCAGCTCCTCGGTGCCCAGTTCGATCAGCAGGGGGGACAGTTGGCTCATCGGTTCGATCCTGTGGTGGGGGCGCAGCGCGCAACGCGTCCGGCGCCCCGGGTAGTTGATGAAAAGCGGGACGGTGCAGGAAGGCGGTCAGGCCTTCTTCGCACCCGGGAAGCCCAGCTTCTCGCGCTGCTCGTAATACGCTTTGGCCACCGCCTGGGCCAGCGCGCGCACGCGCAGGATGTAGCGCTGGCGCTCGGTCACGCTGATTGCGCGGCGCGCATCGAGCAGGTTGAAGGTGTGGCTGGCCTTCATCACCTGCTCGTAGGCCGGCAGCGGCAGGCCCACTTCCACCAGCTTCTGCGCTTCACGCTCGCAGGCATCGAAGCGGTGGAACATTTCGTCCACGTCGGCGTATTCGAAGTTGTAGGTGCTCTGCTCCACCTCGTTCTGGTGGTAGACGTCGCCGTAGGTCACCGGCTGGCCGTCCGGGCCGTAGGTCCAGACCAGGTCATAGACGTTGTCGCAGTTCTGCAGGTACATGCACAGGCGCTCGAGACCGTAGGTGATCTCGCCCAGCACCGGGCGGCACTCCAGGCCACCGGCCTGCTGGAAGTAGGTGAACTGGGTCACTTCCATGCCGTTGAGCCAGACCTCCCAGCCCAGGCCCCAGGCGCCCAGCGTCGGCGATTCCCAGTTGTCCTCGACGAAGCGCAGGTCGTGCACCAGCGGATCGATGCCCAGTGCCTTCAGCGAATCCAGGTACAGTTGCTGGATGTTGTCCGGCGCCGGCTTCATCGCCACCTGGTACTGGTAGTAGCGCTGCAGGCGGTTCGGGTTCTCGCCGTAGCGGCCATCGGTCGGGCGGCGCGACGGCTGCACGTAGGCCGCGTTCCAGCTTTCCGGCCCGATCGCCCGCAGGAAGGTGGCCGGGTGGAAGGTACCGGCGCCCACCTCCAGGTCGAGCGGCTGGATGAGCACGCAGCCCTGCTGGGCCCAGAACTGGTTCAGGGTCTGGATCAGGCCCTGGAAGGTGATCGGAACGGTCGGGGTCGCGGACATGCGTACGAGTCTTGGCCGGCAAGGGGGTGCGCTAGTATAGCGGCCGACCTGCGGGGCATTCCGTACCCGGGAGGAGCAGGCAGATGGAACATCGGCTGCCGGTGGGCACGCCCGGCGAGCCAGGCGGCGTCCCGCTGCCGTGGGGCCGCCTGCATTTCGAGCAGGTCGGTGCGGCGCTGCTGGCCGACGGCCTGGTCGCCGAGCACGAGGGCGAGCGCATGCGGTTTTCCGCACAGGGCGCGCGCAATGCCAGCGAAGTGCACCCATTGGTGCTGCTGTCCAACCTCAAGCTGGCCACCCGCGACGGCGGCGAACTGACCCTGGAACGCCTGACCGAATGGCTGGCCCAACGCACCGGCAGCCGCTACCTGCGCATCGATCCGACCCGGGTCGACGTCGCTGCGGTCACCGCGCTGGTCTCCCACGCCTATGCCCGTCGCCACCGCTTCCTGCCGCTGGCAGTGGATGCCGAACGGGTGCTGGTGGCCACCAGCGAGCCGCTGGTGCAGGAATGGCGCCGCGACCTGCAGCACCTGACCCGCCGCCGCATCGAGCTGGCGGTGGTCAATCCGCTCGACCTGCACCGCTACACCATGGAGTTCTACGGGGTGACCCGTTCGGTGCGTGGCGCGCGCGGCGACGTCCGCGGCGAGACCAACACCACCCTGCCCAGCTTCGAGCAGCTGGTCGAGCTGGGCCGCACCGGCGACGTCAATGCCGACGACCAGCACATCGTGCACATCGTCGACTGGCTGCTGCAATACGCCTATGAGCAGCGCGCCTCGGACATCCACCTGGAACCGCGCCGCGAGATGGGACGCATGCGCTTCCGCATCGACGGCGTGCTGCACAAGGTGTTCGAGGTGCCGCCGGCGGTGATGACCGCGGTGGTCAGCCGCATCAAGGTACTCGGCCGCATGGACCTGGCCGAACGCCGGCGCCCGCAGGACGGCCGCATCAAGACCCGCTCGCCGGGTGGCCGCGAGGTCGAGATGCGCCTGTCGACCATGCCCACCGCCTTCGGCGAGAAGTGCGTGATGCGCATCTTCGACCCGGACGCCGCCTTCAAGAGCATCGACCAGCTCGGCTTCAGCCCGCAGGAGGCCGCTGGCTGGAATGCGCTGGTCGAGCGCCCGCACGGCATCGTGCTGGTCACCGGCCCGACCGGCTCGGGCAAGACCACCACCCTGTATTCCACGCTGAAGCGGCTGGCCACGCCGGACGTCAACGTGTGCACGGTGGAGGACCCGATCGAGATGATCGCGCCCGAGTTCAACCAGATGCAGGTGCAGGCCAACATCGACCTGGACTTCGCCAGCGGCGTGCGCACCCTGCTGCGGCAGGATCCGGACATCATCATGATCGGCGAGATCCGCGACCTGGAAACCGCTCAGATGGCGGTGCAGGCCTCGCTGACCGGTCATCTGGTGCTGTCCACCCTGCACACCAACGACGCGCCGTCGGCGGTCACCCGCCTGCTCGACCTGGGCGTGCCGCACTACCTGCTGGCCAGTACCCTCAACGGCATCCTTGCCCAGCGCCTGGTGCGCACGCTGTGCCCGCACTGCAAGCAGCCGCACAGCCTCGGCGCGGCTGATTGGGCGGTACTGGCTGATAGCCAGGATGCATATCCAGATGCCGCCACGCCCTGTCGTCCGGTCGGTTGCCTGGAGTGCCGGCGCACCGGATTCCTCGGCCGCATCGGGCTGTATGAGTTGCTGCCATTGGGCTCGCGGCTGCGCGGGCAGATCCGCGCCGACATGGATCTGGCCGGTTTCACCCGTGCCGCACGCGCTGAAGGGCTGCGAACCCTGCGCCAGGCCGGGCTTGAAAAGGTGGCGCAGGGGCTGACTACAATCGAGGAAGTCCTGTCAGTGCTGCCGCCCCCGGATGAACCCAGCCCCCTTCCTGATCCTTGAAACCGGCCGCCCGGTACCGTCACTGCGCCGCTACGGGCGCTTTCCGCACTGGATCCGCGTCGCCGCCGGGCTGGAAGAGCACGAGACGATGGTGGTCGATGTCGAACACGGTGGCGCCCTGCCCGATCCGCACGGTTTTGCCGGCGTACTGGTGACCGGCTCGGCCGCCTTCGTTACTGACCACGCCGAATGGAGCGAGCGCAGCGCGGCGTGGCTGCGCCAGACCGCCCACGCCGGCCTGCCGGTGTTCGGCATCTGCTACGGTCACCAGCTGCTGGCGCACGCGCTGGGCGGTGAGGTGGCCTACAACCCGGCCGGGCGCGAGTCCGGCACGATCGAACTGGAGCTGCAGCCACAGGCGGCACAGGATCCGCTGTTCCAGGGCCTGCCGCAGCACTTTGCCGCCCACGCCACCCACCTGCAGACCGTGCTGCGCGCGCCCGACGGTGCCGCGGTGCTGGCACGCTCGCCGCTGGATGGCTGCCACGCGTTCCGCTGGGGGCGCCAGGCCTGGGGCGTGCAGTTCCACCCCGAATTCGCCACCCACCACATGCGCGGCTACGTGCGCGCCCGCGCCGACTGCATCGGCCGCCACGGCGGCTGCGCGCGCAGCATCGAGCGCGCAGTCAGCGCCGCACCGCTGGCCCGCCAGCTGCTGCGCCGCTTCGTCCGACAGGCGCGGCTGTCTTCAGCCCAGCCGGCGGCAAAACAGGGATAATCAGCGGCACGGGCAACCGCCCGTCCCCTCCTGTCCTTCCCGGATGTCCATGAAAGAGATTCGCAAGCTGCCGGCCTCGGCGGGCGCCCAGTGGTTGCTGGATACGTTCTCGCTGTATCGGCGTGCGCCGCTGCAGCTGGCCCGGATCGGCCTGGCCTGGCTGCTGGTGAGCTGGGTGGTCACCCTGTTGTCGACGCTGATTCCCGGCGCCGCCGGCATGGCCGTGCAGCTGATGACCCTGGCCATCTCGCCGATCATGTTCGGCGGCATGCTCTACGCCGTGGGCGAGATCGACGAAGGCCGCCCGGGCCTGGCCTCGCACCTGCTGCAGCCGATCCGCGACCACCGCGTCAGCCACCTGCTGGTGCCGCTGGCGATCCAGGTGCTGGCGGTGCTGCTGCTGGGCGCGTTGCTGTTCCTGATGATCGGCCGCGAAGGCTTCACCGCCTTCAGCGAGGTCATGACCAAGATGGAAGAGATCAGCCGCACTGGCCAGCAGATCAAGCCGGACGATGCTGCGGCGCTGGTCGCCAACCTGCCGGCCAAGCGCATCGCGCTGTGGATGCTGCTGGTGTTCCTGAGCGCGGTCGCACTGTCGCTGGCGATGTTCACCCAGCCGGCGCTGGTGGTGTTCGACAAGCAGAGCGGCATGCACGCACTGCGCCTGAGCCTGCAGGGCTGCATCGAGAACATCGGCGCGATGATCGTGTTCGCCGTGCTCGGCCTGATCGCCGCGTTCTGCATCTACATCCTGTTCGTGATCGTGATCCAGATCGCGATGCTGATCGGTGGCCCGCTGGCCGCCGCCTTCATCGCGCAGCTGGTGCTGACCACGGTGCTGATGCCGCTGTATGTCGGCGCGGTCTATGCCGCATGGAAGCAGATGTTCGTGCACCGTGGCAGCCGCGCCGCACCGCCGGTCCCGACCACCCCGACCTCGAGCGACATCTTCCACGCCTGACGAAAAAGGGGACGGAGGGGATTAAGTCGTTTGTGCCACTGTGCCGATAACGACTTAATCCCCTCCGTCCCCTTTTGTTTTTCAGGCGGCCGGTTTCTTCACGGCCGACGACGGCACCAGCCAGCGTGCGGCGTGGATGCCCAGCTCGTAGAGCAGGCACATCGGGATCGCCAGCATCAGCTGCGAGACCACGTCCGGCGGGGTCAGCACCGCCGCCAGCACGAAGATGCCGACGATCGCGTAGCCACGGCCTTCCTTGAACTGCTGCGGCGTCACCCAGCCCAGCAGCACCAGGATCACCATCGCCACCGGCAGTTCGAAACTGCCACCGAAGGCGAAGAAGATCGCCAGCACGAAATCCAGGTAGGCATTCGCATCCGGGGTGATCGCGATCACGTCCGGGCTGAAGGTGGTCAGGAAATGGAACACCGCCGGCAGCACCAGGAAGTAGGCGAAGGCACAGCCGGTGTAGAACAGCAGTACCGAAGACACCAGCAGCGGCACCGCCAGGCGCTTCTCACGCGCGTACAGCCCCGGGGCGACGAAGGCCCACAGCTGGTACAGCAGCCACGGCACCGCCACGAACAGGGCCACGAAGAAGGTCAGCTTCAATGGCGCGAAGAAGGCGCCGGCCGGATTGGTCGCGATCATCGTCTGCCCGTTGGGCAGCTGCGAGACCAGCGGTTCGGCCAGCGCGTTGTACAGCTTCTGGGTAAACGGCAGCAGCGCCAGCAGCACCACGCCCAGGCCCAGCAATGCGCGCACCAGGCGGCCGCGCAGTTCCACCAGATGTTCGACCAGCGAGCTTTCGCCGAAATCCTGTTCACTCATGGCTGGCGCTCCGTGCGCTGCGGCGTCGGAGCACCGGCTTCAGGGGGTGTCGCCGGCATCGGCTCTGGAGCAATGCGCTCCTGCACCGGCGCATCGGCAGGCGACAGGCTGCCCATATGCGGCGGCGGATCCGCAGGCGCAGGCGCGCGTACCTCCTGCACCAGCGTATCGCCCTGCTGCTGCGCCTCCTGCGCTTCGCGACGGATCGCCTCGCCGCTGGCGCGCAGCTGGTTCTCGGTGTCCTGCATGCCCTGGCGCACCTCCTGCATCTGCCGCTTGATGTCCTCGGCCTGCAGTTCGCGTTCCAGTTCCTGTTTCACCGAATCCCACTGATTGCGGGCACGGCGCACCCACAGGCCAGCGAAACGGGCCGCCTTGGGCAGGCGCTCGGGACCGAGCACCACCAGGGCGACCACCGCGATCACCAGCAGTTCGCTGAAGCCGATATCAAACACCGCAACCGCTCCGGATCAGCGAGGGGTGCGGTCGTGCTCGTCCTGCGCGGTGCGCGAGGCGTCCTGGCTGCGCGACTCGTCGCCCAGCTGCGCGTTCGGCTTGTCCTCGTCGCGCATGCCCTTCTTGAATTCCTTGACCGCCGAGCCGAGGTCCTTGGCGCCACTGGTCAGGCGCTTGGTGCCGAACACCAGCAGGACGATGGCCAGCACGACCAACCAATGCCAGATGCTGAAACTGCCCATAAAGACGCTCGTTACGTTAGTGATCAGGCTGTCGAGCATAGCGCACCGGCTGTCAGCCGGCGCGCGTGACGAAAGTCAGTTCCCGCCCAGCGTTTCCGTGCGGATTTCGCCGTCGTTGACCGGCTGGAAACCCTGCTGCTGCGGCGGCGGGTTCTGCGGCACGTTCTGCAACGGCGCGGTGGTGGCTTCGGCCGGGGCCGCCGGCGCTGCCTGAACAGGCGCCGGCGCAACCGCCGGGGTCGCCGCCGGACGCGGTGCACTGCCACCGTTGCCGTTGCGGTTGTTGCGGGCGGCGTAGGTGGCCTCTTCCAGACGATCACGGAAGGCGACCACGTCCATCGAGGGCGAACCGGCGGCGCGCCCCTCGAAGATCATGCGCGGTGTGGTGTTGCTGCCGTACGCGTCAAGGTTGGCGGCATCGTCGATCTGCAGCACCGCCCCATCCAGCGCGACGCCCGCGAACAGCCCACGGGCACGCGACCAGGACCAGATCTCGGCCTTCAGCTGGCCGTCGGTGGCGGCGGCGGCATTGCGGCCGACCGGACCGGCGGCAACGCCGGCATCGGCGCCGAGCGTGAACTTGCCGTTGACCAGGTTGTCCAGGCTGCGGTCGTTGCGGAACACCAGCACCACATCCGAAGATTGCACGCCGGCCTGGAAGCCGATGCTGCCACCGGTGAGCTTCACGAACACCGGGTTGGACCATGCGCCATTGGGCATGCGCACCGACATCAGGCCGTGGCCACGGCGACCGCCAATGACAAGACCGGCCTTGATCGTGTCGGGAATGACGATGACCGCGCGGCCTTCGTCGAGCAATTTATCCGGAATGCCCTGTTCAGGAATTTCCTGGATTTCAGCCAGCACGCGCACGGCGTTGCGGGCGCGCTGGTCTTCCTGCGGTCCGGCCATGGCCTGGCTGGACAGCAGGCTGGCGGCGATCAGCAGGGCTTGGATCGGGCGACGCATGGCAGGCTCCAGAAGTCAGTCCATAGGAAGATATAGCAAGTGACTGAAATTAGTGGTGTTGTCATGAATCCCCAATGAGCGTTCCCTGCCCGCATTGATGCGCGCTATGCCTGCAATCCGAACCCTGCATCCCGGTGCGGCGCCGGATAGGCGACAATACCGCCCATGCTCGACGCACCCGATACCGCCGTGCTGGCGGTCAACCTAGGCACGCCCGAGACGCCGACGGCCCCCGCCGTACGCCGTTACCTGGCCGAATTCCTGTCCGACCCGCGCGTGGTCGCGATTCCGGCACTGCTCTGGCAGCCGCTGCTGCGCGGGCTGATCCTGCCGCTGCGAAGCGGCCGGTCGGCGGCCAAGTACGCCCAGGTCTGGCTGCCCGACGGCTCACCGCTGATGGTGCATACGCGCCAGCTGGCGCAGGCCATGCAGGCCCTGCTGCCGACCCTGACGGTGCGCCATGCGATGCGTTACGGCGAACCGGCGCTGGCCGGCGAGCTCGACCGTCTGGCCGCCGACGGCGCGCGCCGGATCGTGGTGCTGCCGCTGTACCCGCAGTACTCCACCACCACCACCGCCTCGGTCGAAGACCGGGTCGATGCGTGGCAGCGCCGCAACCCGGGCGTGACCGTGAGCCTGGTGCGCGATTACTCGGTCGATCCCGGCTGGGTCGAGGCCGTAGCCGGATCGATCCGCCGCTACTGGGAACAGCACGGTCGCGGTCAGAAACTGATGTTCTCCTTCCATGGTATCCCGCAGCGCCTGGCCGACGCGGGCGACCCGTATCCGCAGCGCTGCGAGGCCAGTGCGCAGGCCATCGCCAATGCACTGGGCCTGGACAAGGACGACTGGCAGATGGGTTACCAGTCGCGCTTCGGCCGCGAGCGCTGGTTGCAGCCGTATGCCGAGCCCAGCCTGTGGGCGCTGGCCGAGTCCGGCGTGAAGCAGATCGACGTGGTCTGCCCCGGATTCGCCACCGACTGCCTGGAGACGCTGGAAGAGGTCGCGCTGGGCTTCACCGAAACACTGGCCGAGCGCGGTGCGACGATGCGCTATATCCCCTGCCTCAACGCCGAGCCGGAGCATGCACGCGCCCTGGCACGGCTGGCCGTGTCCTCGCTGGCATGAGCCTGCAACCGTTTGAACTCCAGGTCGGTGGCGCACGCGTCGCCGGCCTGCACAACCACGGCGGCGGCCCACGCGTGCTGGCCCTGCATGGCTGGCTCGACAACGCCGCCAGCTTCGTGCCGCTGGCGCCGCACCTGTCGGCGTTGCAGCTGGTTGCCATTGATCTGCCCGGCCACGGTCACAGCGCGCACCTGCCGGCGGGTGCCAGCTACACCACGGCCGCCGCGATCTGCCACGTACTCGATGTCGCCGACGCGCTGGGCTGGGACCGATTCAGCCTGCTCGGCCATTCGATGGGTGCCGGCATTGCCAGCCTTACCGCCTCGGTCAGCGACCGTGTCGATCGGCTGGTGGCGATCGAAGCACTCGGCGGCCTGCGCGGTCCCGAGGAAGAAACGGCGCATCGCCTGCGCGAGCATGTGAACGCCACGCGCGCGTTGGCACGCAAGCAGCTGCGCGTGTTCCCCGATCTGGCAGCGCCGATCCGCGCGCGGATGATGACCAACCAGCTCAGCGAACCCTGCGCACGGCTGCTGGTCGAGCGCGGCGTGGAACCGGTCGAAGGTGGCTATCGCTGGTGCAGCGATCCGCGCCTGATGCTGCCCACCGCGATCCGCCTCAGCGAAGGCCAGATCGACAACCTGCTGCAGGCCATCGGCTGCCCGACGCAGGTGATCTATGCCACGCCGGCACAGTCGTACTACCCCGAGCCGATGCGCAGCGATCGCCTGCAGCACCTGCGTGATGGACGGCTGGCCGTGTTTCCCGGCAACCACCACCTTCATATGGAAGACCCGGAACGCATCGCCGAGGTGATCCTGCGCTTCTTCAGCAACGACAACGCCGACTGAGTCGCAGCGTCCGCGCACTTCATTCTGCGCAGTTGCGGCCGATACATCAGTTGCGGGCCACTGTGTCCGCAGCACGTGGGCCCGGTCGGGCCTGCGGCGTGTGTCTGGTCCTGCAAGGAAGTCCGCATGCCCGCTCCATTGCTCCGTCACCCACAGGATGTGGTCACGGCGCCCCGTCTGCGCGACGTTGATTGCGTCGCATTCCCCGAATTCCCGGTTCATGCCCTGGCCACGCACTCGTGCGTGCGCCACCGTGTGGCCGTTGCCGTCTGCTGATCCAGGAGTCGCCGATGTCCGCTGCATCCACTCGTCCCCCCGATACCGCCCGCCTGCCGCATCTGCAGCAGCTCGCGCACCGCGCTGACCGCCGATTGCTGATCGGCAGTGCGGCACTGGCGGTGGCCAGCCTGGTGCTGGCCCTGCGCGGGCCTCATGCCCTGACCGCCTCGCTGGTTGCGGCCGCTGTGCTGCCTGCCATGTGGCTGGCCGGTCCCAAAGCGGGCCACAGCGTCACCCGCAATGGCCTGGCGCTGTTGTTGTCGCTGCAGCTGGCAGGGCTGTGCGCGATCGCCGGCCTGTCACCGGCGTTGCCGATTGCGTTGCTGCTGGGCGTGCTGTTGGGCCATCGTGATCGCCTGCCGGTATGGCTGGCCGGTGGCATCGGTACGCTCGCCCTGCTGGCACCGTTGCAGGACGGTGCCGCGCTGTGGCCAATGCTGCTGCAGGCCGGTATGTTCGCAGGCCTGACCTTGTTCCTCGGCCAGGTCGCACTGCGCCTTCGGCAGCAGACCGAGGCCCTTGGCCACGGCCCGCGTCGGCTTGCCGCGCTGGCACGCGACATCGCCACCGGTGCCGATCTTGGTGCACATGCCGACACCAGCGCCTATGCACCGGGCTCACTCGCCCACGCCCTGGCCGACACTGCACGCCACGTGCAGGCCCAGCGTGGACGCGAGGCGGCGGCGCATGCCGAGAATGCGCAGATCCGCCAGGCGCTGGATGCCTCGCGCACCGCGATGATGATCGCCGACAACGATCACGTGATCCGCTATGTGAACCGCTCGGTGGTGGCTCTGCTGCGCAACCAGCAGGCGACACTGCGCCAGGCCTTCCCTGACTTCGATGCCGAACGCCTGGTCGGCAGCAGCATCCATCGCTTCCATGCCAACCCGGACCGCATCCGCGCCATCCTCAATGGACTGCAGGCCAGCCACAACGGCAAGGTACAGATCGGCCCGGTGCACTTCGCCCAGGTGGTCACCCCGGTGTTCGATGCACAGGGCATGCGCCTCGGTTTCGCCGTGGAATGGCATGACCGTACCCAGGAGCTGGCGCTTGAGAACGCCGTGGCCGGCATCGTCGCTGCTGCGGCTGCCGGTGATCTGGGCCAGCGCCTGCAGGCGACCGAAGGCGCCAGCTTCCTTGATGGCCTGACCGGTGGCATCAACCAGCTGCTCGATACGCTGGGCAGCACCGTCGATGAAGTTCGGCAGATGCTCTCGGCGCTGGCCAACGGCGATCTCGATCGGCGCATGCGCGGTGAGTACCACGGTGCCTTCGCCGCGATCCAGCGCGATGCCAACGCCACCGCCGGCCAGCTGGCGCGCATGGTGGGCCGCATCCAGCAGTGCGCGGCCTCGATCAGTACCGCCGCCAGCGAGATCGCTGCAGGCAATGGTGCGCTGTCCGAGCGCAGCGAGCGCCAGGCGGCGCACCTGCAGGAAACCGCAGCCTCGATGGAGGAGCTGACCGCCACCGTGCGCCAGAACGCTGCGCATGCCCGCGAGGCCAGTGAGCTGGCTGCGTCCACGCAGCGCGCCGCCAGTGGTGGCAACACCGCGATGCAGCGGGTTGTCGACACCATGCAGGCGATTGAAGGCGCCTCGAAGCGGATCGGCGACATCACCGGCGTGATCGATGGCATCGCCTTCCAGACCAATATCCTCGCGCTCAATGCGGCGGTGGAAGCCGCACGTGCCGGTGAGCAGGGTCGTGGTTTCGCCGTGGTGGCCAGCGAGGTGCGCGTGCTGGCGCAGCGCTCCGCCGCCGCCGCACAGGAAATCAAGAAGCTGATCGATGAGGCAGGCCGCCAGGTGGGCGAAGGTGCCCAGCTGGTCGCCGACGCCGGCCAGCGGATGCAGGGCATTGTCGGCGGCGTTGAGAATGTCAGCCACCTGATGCAGGAGATCTCGGCGGCCTCGCAGGAGCAGTCGGTCGGCATCGAGCAGATCAACCAGACCGTGGTGCAGATGGACCAGGCCACGCAGCAGAATGCAGCGCTTGTGGAGGAAGCCACCGCGGCCGCACGCGAGCTGCAATCGCAGGCGGGTACGCTGACCGAGGCGGTATCGGTGTTCCGCCAGCAGGAACCGTATAAGGTCCCGCGGGCCGCCTGATCCGGCCTGCAATGCGATCCTGGTCAGGACGGCGCCCGCAGGGCGCCGTCTTTTTGCCTGGTTTTGCGTGATGGGTCAGGAAAGGTCCGCTTCCGGACCTGCCGTGAGGAGCGGCCAACCCTGATTGGCGCCGCATCCACACACGGCGTGGATCTACCGGTCGTGCCGGCCGCTGGCCGGCAATCACAGCCGCGCGCACTGTCTGACCTGCCGCCGGCAGCGGCCAACCCTGGTTGGCGCTGTGGCTGCCCGCGGAGAATATCCACGCATCGCGTGGATCTACCGGGCGATGTAACGCCATCGGGTTGCCGGCCAGCGGCCGGCACTACCTGTATTACTACGCCCAAAGAAAAACCCCGCTGCGCGAGCAGCGGGGTTTTGGGTGTAAACCCTGGCGATGACCTACTCTCGCATGGCTTGAGCCACACTACCATCGGCGCAGCTGCGTTTCACTTCCGAGTTCGGGATGGGATCGGGTGGTTCCACAGCGC